>JAFTGI010000035.1 GCA_017458195.1 Prevotella sp. | reverse complement strand
GGGCAAGTCGGAGGCGTCAATATAAAGGAAGCCTGCCTCAAGGGTATCGTTCACCATATCTCCCGTCTTTCGGCTGACAGGATAGACTTTCAAACCTCCCTGACCCGTCTCACGTGCGATGCCATATTCACCCCAGACGCACCAGTTGTAGACATTGTCCTGAGCCACGCTCGAATATCCATAGTTCGTATTATTAAACGAGATTGGCAGGGCCGAGCTCATGTTGAATGCAGTGTTGGGATTCTGATGATTAGTTGCGCTATTATTATAACGCGTCACACCTGTTGAGGGGGTCGTGAAACTCTGGCCCTTTGGATAGTCAAAGTCAATATGAGCCACGGGGTCTGCACCGCCGACGAGGGCACGAAGGCTCTGCGGCGAGCGGTCGCTCTTGGCTGCTCCTTCACCAAGGATGTCCATCCAGGGCAACGTCTCGCTGTCGCCGTCGAAAATAATAGTAAACTTGGCCAACTGGAAGCGGGTCGCATTATTTGCATTGCTTGTGCGGGCATAGACGCGGATTTCCAGCTCCGTACCGGCTGGCACCTGTCCGCCCGTAGGATATTGGAAGCCAATGAGGCGTCGACGGGTCTTGGTGGTGTTTACAATGTTGTCATAACCATCAGCCGTGGTTTTATCGTTATCAGGGGCATCGATAAATGTCGGCAGAGCAAAAGTGACGGCTTGTCCGTTAGGTGTCCTCACGCTGCGCTCGATGACCACATAATTGTCGCTTTCTATATTCTGCAGGCTGTTGTTGTTTTGCTGATTATTCGTAAAGAACCAGTAATCCTGCAATTCCAGGTCAAGAGGCACGTGGTCGCGGCGCAGACCGATGGTGCGACTGGGGAAGTGGATGGTGTGCTCCTCCAACCAGTTGTTGCCGCCATTGGTCATTGCTGTCAGCCGGCGCGCCATAATCTTGGCATCGTAAACCTTATAATAATGACGAAGCGTCAGAGAGGGCTCGGTAAGGTTGCCTGCCGTGACAGCATTGTTGACGTTAGCTGTGGCATACCTCAGGTCACTGTAGCGCGAGAGGTCGGCGCCGATGATAATACTGTCTTTTCCATTGGGCAATTGCGAGAGAATATAGAATGTAACCGGAGTCGTGTTGCCGTTGAGGCTCTGTGTGCCGTTCTGAAGTCGTCCACCCATCACCAGACCGTTCTGATAGCGATAAGCACGATTCTCAGGGGCATAGTATTCTTGCGGTAACGGTTTTTCAGAACCGTCCGTATCGTAATAGTACCAGCGCTGATAGAAAGTGTGAATGGAGGCCGTTCCCTTATTGTTATTTGTCGTCATGAAAAGAGGCGACCACGTGCCCTGCTTCACATAGCGGGTGGTGTAATATTCCGAGGTGTTCTGAACCTGGATATGACTATAGGGGTTCGTTTTCCAGCCTTGTCCTTTCTGAAGGAACTCGAGCGGGAAGCTTTGCGTCATGTTGTCGGCTCGGTCGGCCAGGAACGACTGCCGATGGAGCACCTGCAGATTCTGGGTCGTATTGATGTAGTTGGCGTTGGTGTAGGTCTGTGCCCCTACGGCATGGGCCATCATGCTGCCAAGAAGCAGCAGGGCCAAGCGTGCGTCGCGCAGATATTTGGTAGTCATCATGATCATGAATGCTGTTAGTTCTTCAGAATGATGTTATAGTTGAACTGATAGGCAAAGCCTTCCAGATTGATGAGCAGCGTGATGGTGACCTGGCCCTCGCCGGAGAACAGGTTGTCGAGCTTGCCAACAATCTCGCCGGAGCTGAGCTGCTGGAAATACTCGCGCTCGCCCGTTGACTCGCTGGGCTCGAAGACGCTGAGGTTGCCGGTAATGATGATGCCGGTGCCGGTGGTCGGGTCGATGCTCTCGACGCGGTTGTCGCTGGCGGTGTAGGTGCCCGGCAAGACAAACTCGACGGCTGCGTCGCTGAACTTGCGCCAGACGCCCTCGGTGTCCTCAACGTTATTGCGGAACATGGGCTGCAGGAAGATGTAGCCACCGGTCGAGAACGTGATGCTCAAGGCGTCGGCCGTCTCCACACGCGACTGGAAACCTGCAATGGGCGGGAAGGGCAGCGCCTCGACCCGGAACGACCAGTCGGTGAACGTGAGGGGCAGCCGGATCCAGTCGTTGCGGTGGATATAGTCGAAGCCGGTCTTGCCTTCTTCGGTCACCTCGGCGGCGCGGTTGACAGTGAAGCCGTAGCGGTAGTCCACGACCTCGTCGCCGACGTTGTTGGTGCGCTGGGTGCGCAGGCGGATGCTGTACTGGTTGCGGGTCGACGTGGCCGTCGCGTTGGTCTCGTTGACGTAGACATAGATGGTGTGGGTGTGGCCTTCCTCGTCCTTGGCGGCCAGGTTGACCACGTCGGAAGCTGCGAAGGTGACGGTGTAGGCCGTCGTATCTTTATAGTGCACCTTGAGCGTGTCGCCCTGATAGGTGATAGCCCGAATGTCGTCGGGCTCAAAGAGGGGGACGGTGTCGGTGGTCAGGGGATAAATCTCGTAGCCGAGCAACTTGATGGGCTGCTGCGACTGATTGTCGAAGTCGAGCTGCAACTTAGCCATGGTGCGCACGAGCTCCACCTCGAACGACTGGTTCTCGGCCTCGACGACGGTCACCTCCTGACCGCCCACATGGCTGGTCATCGGGATGTTCTGCGTCCAGCCGTTGGTGGTCACGATGACGGCGTCGCTCAGGTCGGGCATGTCCGAGCCCTTGACGATGCCCAGTGCGTCGTAGTCGAAATTGGCGAAGCCATAGACCGTGTAGGTGCCTGGGGCCAGGAGGAAGCGGAAGGTGTCTTCCTCCGCGCCCTGGGCATTGCCGGTGACGCGGTCGGCCACCTTGCCGTCGGCATCGACGAAGGCCACCATGTAATTGTGAATCTTCTCAACATCAGCGGTGGGGTCGAGCCGGTCGCCAGTGGCACGCGTGGCCATCTGGTAAGGAGCCGTGAGCCGCACCTCAACCATGCCCATACCCTGTCGGGCAGGGGCCTCGTCGGCGTCGCTACAGGCTGTCAGGGCCGCCAGCGCAGCCATCGCAGTCGTCAGGTATATGGCGAAGAATTTCTTCATCTCTATATATTATTTTTCACTTGGTTAGGCTATACATAAATCACGGGATGCTCTACCGAGAGCCACTTGCGTACATAGACGCGGGCCTTGAGTTCCTCGGGGTGACGCGGGTCGGCCGTGGGCGTGCCGGGGCCGGTGGCGGGCTGGAGCGAGAAGCGGTAGATATTGTTGCGCACGATGCCGAACTCCATGGTGTTGTGGACCACTTCGACCTTGTTGGAATGGCGCATGTAGACGTAGTAGTAGCACACGCCGCCGGTGTACTCGGTCACCTTGCCGAAGTGGTTGTGGCCCGTGGCGGTGGCATAAGCCTCAGCGGCGGCCAGCGTGGTGAAGTAGAGGCGGTCGGCCTCGCTGACCTCCTGCTGGTTAGGCTCAACCATGTAGAAGGTCTGCCCCAGCGTGAGCGTCCCCTCGGTGAGCGCGTCGCTCTCAGCATCGTAGGCGCTGTAGACATCGTGGTTAGGCAGGTAGCGGCACTGGAGTGCCACTCCCGTAGCATATTCGCTGAGCGCCATCTCGGGCGCAAAGGTGTTTTCGTTGACATAGCCCAGCGTAACGGCTGAACTGAGGGAAGTAATTGTCGGGAGCTGCGAGCCGGCAGCGCTCAGCAGGGCTGCCGAATTGGCAATGCGACTGCTGCCGAAGAGCTGCGTCAGGAGTGTCGTGTTGGTGCGGTTGTCCTCATTCTTCTGGGTGGAATAGGGATCGATGACAAAGTTGGTGGCCTCGCCACGGGGCGTCGGAGTCTCATCACCGAGATAGGTCAGGTTAGTGCCGCTGAAGTCGTCGGCCACGCGCTTGATGTAATAGGACGGGCGCTCACACCCGTTGACAATGGCAGCACGGTCGAGATAGAGGTAGGCCAAGGGATTGGCGGCATCGGAGCCGGGAACCGAGTAGCGCAGTGCGCCTTCGACGAGTTCGCCACCCTTGGGGTCAAAGTCGATACGGGCTGCCATGCGCTCGATAGTGACATGGAGGCGGATGGGATTCTGCTCAGAGCCCTCGCCATGGGCATAATATTGATCGTCCTCGTTCGCCATGACGAAACGAGTGGGGCCGTCGGAAGTAGGAGTCCAGGTGACGTTTGGCTGTGCGTCGCGCAGTTCACCCAGGGTGGAATATGTGTTGGTCAGGTCACCGTTGTTGGCAACAACGATGAAGCAATAGGTCTCGGGAGCGGGCATACGATCCTGGCGCCCCCTGATGATGGGAATGGTGAAGTCGTAGGTGGTCACGTCTTTCAGGACGTCGTAGCTTTTCAGCTTCAGTTCCACCTCGTGGAGGGAGTCGGCGGCGGCCACTTCGGCATCGCTGAAGTAGCGGCTGCCGGCAAAGCGGGTCCCGGCCGGGGCGTTGGCGTCGGCCTCATTGCCGAGGACAAAGACCGTGAAGTTGTGCAGTTGGTTCTCGTAAGTACGTCCGTACTCCCAGCCGTCACCCTCCTCGCCGCCGTTGGGATTGGCACGCGTGACAGCCTGAGTGCCGCGGACGTCGATCGACAAGGCGACGTAGAGGCTGTCGCCCACGATGACACCGATGCTGGCAGGGTCGGCCTCGTAGGTGCTACAGGCTGACAGTGCCGCAAGGGCTGCAAGCGCGGATGTATTGAGCCAATGTTTCATCTTGCTCATGGTTCTTATCTGAGTTCAACATTTTGCAGGCGGAGTGTCCAGGGCAAGCTATGAATGCCGAGGCTCATGAAGCTCCACTTGTCGCCAACGAGGATGAAGTCGAGCCGATAGTCGTAGGCGCGATCCAGGAATTCCTGCTGGGCATAGTACTGGCGCTCGAAGGCGCCGCGTCCCTGCTGGAGAATCTCGGGCAGGTTGATACGGGCCACCTCAGTGCCGTCCTCACGCTTGGTGATAGTAAGGAAGGCCGGAGCGACAGCGGCCGAGCCGGGACGCAGCATGAGGCGGTTGAAGTCGAGGTCGGCATGGGCCGTCTCCTCAACGTTTTCATCGTCGTCAGAGGGGCGCACGTCGGAGCTCTGTCCGCTTACGCCATCATAGTAAGTGTTCCACTCGTCGAAGGGACGATAGGTGATGTCGGGCGTACCCTCAAGGTCGACGGTGTTGTCCCACAGCAGATGGCCGTTGCGGTCGACGATCTTGATGTCGAAGTCGGCGATGTCGCAGTGGGCGGGGTCGTCGCTCTGTCGGAGCGAGATATGCAGGCGCTTCGTGTCGCGGACGAGCGAGACGACGCACGAGGTCAGCTGATGCTCGCGCACAGTGACGGTCTGGGCCTCCACCTGTTCGCCATCGGCACGGGTGACAGGGTTCTGGGTGTACTCGGCTGAGCGCAGCGTGCCGTGCCAGAGCGTATCGAGCTGCTGGCGGATAGCGGTCGCTGCCTGTCGGGCGGGCAGGTCGGCCAGCGTGACGTTGAGCGACGTCATGCCGTCCGACTCGCCGGCCCGCAGATAGCGTACGCCGTTGAGCTGGCTGATGTCGGCATACCGGCGCTGGTTGGCCAGCGCCAGTAGCCGATATTCGCCAGGCTGCAGCCCATCGACCGTCATGCGATAGTTAGGATTGCGCAGGGGTTGCGCCGAGGCACTGTTGTCCTCGGTCTGTGTGCGCACCAGGCGGCCTGCCTCGTCGTAGACGTAGAGCGTCACGCTGCCCACATGGTCGTTGAACATGTTGGCACGCTCGACGTTATAGTCGTAGACAAACTCCACGCTGAGACCCTGCGGACAGTCGTCCAGGTCGTCGGTCATCAGCGAGCAGGCGCCAAGGCCTGCACAGGCTGCTAAAGCCATGATAGTCTTATTGATGAACTGCATTGTTTTCAGTGTTTAAAAATCAACAGATTTTGATTTCGATAATTAGCTGTTCTCTTAATCTTAGAGGACAACATCCTGATTACGAATCACCCAAGGCAGGATGTGCACGTGGACAGAGATGTAGTTCTCGATCTCGTCGTCGGGAGTCGGGTCGGCACTAACGTCGACGGGCTCAGCCGTACCGATCTTCTTCACGTCGCTGATGGTCAGCTTGTACCAGTTGTCGCGAACCACGCCATAGCGGCCGAGGAAGCGCTTGGTGGCATCGTCGCCAGTGCCGTAGATCTGAGGAATGGTCAGACCGGGAACGACGGTAGCGAAAGGCTCGGTCGAGCTCCAAGGAGTCTCATACTCACCGAAGTGCTTGATGCGGACATTGTAGTAAGCCAGACCGCCCTTGTGGAAGCTGGGAACGAAGGAAGCCTGAGCAGCCTCAATCAGGTCATCCAGGGCCTCAACGGTAGTCTGATCCGTGAGGTCATCAGGAGCCACGGTGCCACCGGTGAATGAGTAGCTCACGGTGTAGTCGAAGCCGTCCTTTGATGCTGCGGGCTCAGTGAAGTTGACGGCGAGGGTACCAGTGTAGGTATTTGTACCATCTTGGTCAGCAAGAGCCTTAGCAACAGCCTTCAGGGCGTTGTTCACTGCGGGCAGGTTGGTGATGCTCGTAGCGATGTAGGTCTTCAGGACATCAGCCTTATAGATGTCGTTACCGCCATTGATGGTGTAGAAGTCCTCACCACCGTTGAACTGAGCCTTCACAGCCACCTGGGTGGTGTTCTGCCAATCCATACGCTCCACGTCGAAGGTATTCTCAGTGGTGTAGCCGCTCTTATCGAGTGCAATCCAAGTGCCGTCAGCAGGAGCCTGAGTCTTGGCAAGCACGGGCTTAGCAACGTTGTAGTTCACGTCCTTGGCAAAGTAAGTACGGTAGCCGTCGGTGTGATCTGCACCTGCAGGAATCTGAGGATCAAAGGCCGTGCCAGAAACGAAGCGATACAGGTTAGCAGCTTTCATCTGCGTGAAAACGTCCTTATTTGCATCGGTAGCCAGGGGGCCCCAGGCAGCGTCAACCTGACGGGTGTTGTAGAAGGTGGGCTCGTAGTTGAAGATCTGCCAGCCGAGAATCGTAACGGGAACATCGTTAACGGTAGCCTTGGCAGCAACAGTCGACGACACGGTCACCTTGACAGCGGCGCGCTCCACATAGATGCAGGCGGCGGGGCTGCTCTTGGCAAGCTCTGCGGTCGAGAAGATCTTTTCCTTGTCAATCTGAACAAGCGTGGTGTAGTTGGCGCGCGAAGGTTCGGCGGCACCACCGGCAACGTCAGAAATGGGCGAGTTGGTCATGAGCAGGCCCTCATCACTGATTTTCTTCTCTTCTGCCACGGGCGAACCGAAGGCAGCGAACTCCCACTTGCTGAAGTCAGCGAACGTGACGCTCTTGTCGAGGGCGGGAATCAGTCCGTTGTGGTTGACAATCACGTAGGCATAGACGTTCTTCTCGTTGTTCTTAATCAGGTCAGCCGTCTCGTTGTCAATCAGCGTAGCCTCATTGTAGGTCGAGGTGATGTTGGCACCACCATCCGTGTTATAAGCTGTGCCGATGGCATACTGAGCCATATAGGTAGCAGCAGCCTCGGTGTCACCCTCAAAGAGATAGAGGGTAGCGTTCTTCACAGCGAACTCATCACTTTCGCCATCCTCGAAATCCTCATTGGCACGAGTGGTGGCGGTGGCAGAAGGCAACTGCAGAGCGATGCCGATGTAAGCACCGTCGGTGAAGTCGCCATTGGGATTCGTCTGGACGACAGCATCGTCCGACGAGCAGGCTCCGAGCAGCAATCCTGCTGCAGCGAGAGCAAACAGACTAACTTTTTTCATAAGTTGATAAAATAAAATTAATAAGTGAATAAAATAATTATAACTATCTTTCTTGATATTCTTTCAGTTTGCGGATGGCCTCGCGATTGCGGCTGACGTCGACGCCTTGGCGCTCGGCCTCGTCGAGCAGGCCGGCGGCCTCGTCGTAGCGCTCGTCGAGGATGGCCAGCACGGCGCGGGCCTGGGTGGCCTCGGCAGACTCGCCGGCCTTGCCGAGCAGCACGCGGGCACGCTGGCGGTCGCCCTGACGGAGGGCGGCATTGACCACGTTGAG
>JAFTGI010000086.1 GCA_017458195.1 Prevotella sp. | reverse complement strand
GTCGGCCGTGATCTGGCGCGTGATGTCGACGATGCGGTCAAGGCGCCAGTCGTTGTCGCGGAAGTCGTAGCGCAGGTCGATCTTGTCGAGCGGGAAGTGGACGTAGAGGGCGCCCTTCTCCTTGCGCAGCACGCGCGTGTCATCGTAGGGCTTGTATTTCGAGACGTGCTCCAGCACGGGGAACAGCTTCTCCAGTTCGCCGGCCTTGCCCTTGTTCTCCTCCACCTTATTATATATGGGGTCGAACGGGGCCTTGTGCGCGAAGGGGCTGGTCGGGCGGCGGGAAGCGCATGGCGGAGGCGAAAAATATAGGGCAAAAATTTGATGGTTCGACGAAAAAGTAGTACCTTTGCATGGTAAAAAATATTTTCAAAAGATGAAGCATACCGCACTTTTCGTGATGACCATGCTGCTGACTGTGGCCATGGGCTGCCAACAGAAGGACAGCAACGTGCAGACGTTTGTTGAGACCAACGAGCTGACGGCGACGACGACGACGACCGAGGCCCCGCCGCAGGAGCGCGAGGACAACGTGACCGACATCCTGATCCAGCGCACGCCGAAGGGCATGCCCGACAAGCTGCTGACGCGCACGGGCTACAAGACGAGCTACAACCACGAGACGCGCTGCCCCAACTGGGTGGCCTGGACCCTGACGCGCGAGCACTCGCAGGGCCGGCAGCTGCGCGAGAACGAGCGTTTCGAGGAGGACACCGACGTGAAGACGCCGCGCGCCACGTTCCAGGACTTCTACTCGTCGCGCTACGACCGCGGCCACATGTGCCCGGCTGGCGACAACAAGTGGAGCCAGCAGGCCATGACGGAGTCGTTCTTGCTGACGAACATCTGTCCGCAGAACCACGGGCTGAACAAGGAGGACTGGAACGACTTGGAGATACAGTGCCGCTCGTGGGCGCGCCGCTTCGGCGAGCTGACCATCGTCTGCGGGCCCATCTTCGACGCCGACGCGCAGCCGCGCACCATCGGCAAGAACAAGGTGCGCGTGCCCGACCGCTTCTTCAAGGTGGTCTACTGTGCTGAGCCCAGCCCGCGGACCCTGGCCTTCATCTTCCGCAACAACGGTCAGCCGCAGCCCTGGCGCAAGCAGCTGACGACGGTCGACTCCGTTGAGGTGCTGACGGGCATCAACTTCTTCCCGGCCCTGCCCAATGCCGTCGAGAACCGCATCGAGGCTGAAGCCGTGCTGAAAGACTGGTGACGGGAGAAGGGTCAGAAATTTAAGAAGTGGCGCTTTTTGAAAGTAATATACCCCTATATTACCTTCAAGAAGCGCCATTTTGATGATATTCGCCCGCCTCATTCTGTTAAACAATGTTTAATTTCCGGCCTTGCAGAATTGTATTCCGGAAATAATGACTATCTTTGCAGTTCCTAAACATAAGAAAGAAGCGTGAAACTCAAAGAAGTGCTCGACGCCCTTGAACGATTCGCGCCTCTGCCGCTGCAGGAGAGCTGGGACAATGCCGGCCTGCAGATCGGATTGACAGAGGCGGATGAAGTGTCAGGGGCATTATTGTGTCTCGACGTCACCGAGCAGGTGGTCGACGAGGCTATCCGGCGGGGCTTCAACCTCGTTGTCAGTCATCATCCCCTGCTGTTCCGCGGACTCAAGCAGATTAGCGGTGCCACGCCCGTGGAGCGCGCCGTCGTCAAGGCCATCCGGGGCGGCGTCGGCATCATCTCGATGCACACCAATCTCGACTCGGCTGCCGGCGGCGTCAACTTCCGGATTGCGGAGCGATTGGGCCTCACAGATGTGCATTTCTTCGCAAAAAAGACGGTTGACGGCATTGAAGCGGGGAGTGGTGTCATTGGTACACTTGCTAATCCACTCAGTGCCAGCGACTTCATTGCTCACGTAAAAAACCGCATGGAGGCAAAGGTGGCCATGTGCAACGAATTGCTGCGTCGGCCTGTCCGGACGGTAGCCATCTGCGGCGGGGCCGGCGACTTCCTGCTGCCGGACGCCCTCCGCGAGGGAGCCGACGCCTTCATCACCGGCGAGATGCACTATCACCAGTATCAGGGCTACGAGCAGCTGCTGCAGATCATCGTCATCGGTCATTACGAGAGCGAGCACTTCACGGCCCATCTGCTGCGTGACCGACTGGCCGAGGCCTTCCCCACGCTGCCCATGGAAATTGCCACCACGATGCAAAATCCCATCACGTACCTCTAAAATTACCCACACCTACCACACCTACCGCACCTACAAAACCTACAAAACCTACAAAAAAATAAGAACAATGGCAAAAAAAGATCCCACTGACCTCTCTGTAGAGGAGAAGCTGAAGACACTGTTCCAGCTTCAGACGGCCCTTTCGGCCATCGACGAGAAGAAGGCGCTCCGCGGCGAGCTGCCCCTCGAAGTAGAAGACCTGGAGGCCGAAATCGAAGGTCTCAACACCCGCATCGACCGCATCCAGGCCGAGATTGGCGAGTTCGACCGCGCCATCTCGCAGAAGCGTGGCGAAATCATTGAGGCGCAGGCCAGCGTTGAGCGCTACAAGCAGCAGCTCAACGACGTGCGCAACAACCGCGAATACGACACGCTGTCGAAGGAAATCGAGTTCCAGAGCCTCGAGATTGAGCTCTGCAACAAGAAGATCAACGACGCCCAGAAGCGCATCGCCGAAAAGAACGTCGAACTGGAGCAGAGCAACGCCGTGCTCAGCGAGAAGCAGGGCGACCTGGACATCAAGAAGAATGAGCTCGACGAAATCATGGACGAGACCCGCGCCGAGGAGGAAAAACTGCGCGAGAAGGCCCACGACCTCGAGGCAAAGATTGAGCCGCGACTGCTCACCTCGTTCAAGCGCATCCGCAAGAACGCACGCAACGGCCTCGGCATCGTCTACGTGCAGCGCGATGCCTGCGGCGGCTGCTTCAACAAGATTCCGCCCCAGCGCCAGCTTGACATCAAGATGCACAAGAAGATCATCGTCTGCGAATATTGCGGACGCATCCTCATCGACCCCGAACTGGCCGGCATCAAGACCGACAAGCCCGCAGGCGAGGAGAAGAAGACGCGCAAGCGCAGCTCAACCCGCAAGACGGCCTCCAGCAAGAAGGCTACCGATGCCAACGACATGGCATGAGAGGGAATAGTGAAAAGTGAATAGTTAAGTATAATCGGGAATATTTGCGACCGGCGAATATTCCCGTTTTTCGTAGTCCAAGCGCCAGCAGAAGTGCTGACGACCGTTTGAGATGGCGACATAATCGACCTGCAGCAGCGAGTTGTAGGCCATCACCTGCTCTACGACGCGCTCGGTCAGTTCAACGTCTGGGGCCTTATACTCAACAATCATCAGCGGGCGCATCTGACGGTCATAGACCACCGTGTCGCAGCGCAACCGCTTCTCGCCGACGCGCAGCTCCATCTCGTTCTGCAACAGCCCTTTAGGATAGCCCTTATGCTCCACAAGGAAGTGCACGAAATGCTGCCTGACCCATTCCTCAGGGGTCAGCGCCACATACTTCCGCCGAAGGAAGTCGAAAATCTGTCGGCGACCGTCCTTTTCACGCACTCTGATGGCGTAGGGAGGCAGATTCAGTCCATTCATACTGCAAAAATACGAAAAAATTCTCAATTCCCGGCCCTTTCTCTTTGAAATCTCAAAAAAAAGTCATACCTTTGCCATTATGAAGACTTATAACGAAATCATGGCCGACCTGAAAGCCCGCAAGTTCTCACCCGTCTACTATCTCATGGGCGAAGAAGGCTATTATATCGACCGCATTGCCGACTATATCGCCGAAAATGCCCTGCAGCCTGAGGAGCGCGACTTCAACCAGACCATCCTTTTCGGCTCCGACGTCACGGCATCGGCCATCGCCGATGCCGCACGCCGCTATCCCATGATGGCCGAGCGACAGGTCGTCATCGTCAAGGAGGCGCAGAACATCAAGCAGACCGACGCCCTCGAGAAATACATGAAGCAGCCCCTGAAGACCACCATCCTCGTCATCTGCCATAAAAACGGCAAGATCGACGGCCGCAAGCGCGAATATGTCAAGACGATTCAGGCCGCCGGCGTCCTCTTCGAGAGCCCGAAACTGCGCGACCGCGACCTGCCGCCCTTCATCGAGAACTATCTCAAGGAGCGTCAGGTATCGATCGATGCCAAATCCACTCAGCTCATCGCCGACGCCATCGGCGCCGACCTCAGCCGTCTGGCCAGCGAACTCGACAAGCTCATCATCGCCCTCAACTCAAATCCAAATTCCCAGCGCTCCGCCGTCACCCCACAGCTCGTCGAGGACCAGATCGGAATCTCGAAAGATTTCAACGGCTTCGAGCTCCGCGACGCCATCGTCAACCGCAACGTTTTCAAGGCTAATCAGATTATCAATTATTTTGACAAAAATCCGAAGGCAGGCTCCATCTACGCGTTTCTCCCGTTGCTCTTTAATTACTTCCAGAATCTCATGCTCGCACATTATTGTCCACAAAAACAAAGCCAGGAGGCCGTCGCTGGATGGCTCGAACTCAGATCGCCATGGGCGGCCAAGGACTACATGACAGGCATGCGAAACTTCACCGCAACGAAAACGATGCTGATAATTTCTAAACTACGCGAAATTGATGCCAAATCGAAGGGCCTCGACAACCCAAATACCCCTCCGGGCGAGCTCATGAAGGAGTTAATTTTTTACATTTTGCACTGAAAAAAGCCGTTTTTTGAACCTCTTTTTTTCCAGAACAAGCACTCCACGTGAGTGCTTTTTTTGAGCCTAATTGCCCTATATACAAGAGGTTCCGAAGAAATAACCCCTCGCAAAACTCGAAAAAAAACAGTTTTCCAACCGCTAATCCGAAATTTTTGAGTATTGCGAAAATTCGGCTTTTTCGACCTTCCTGAATTTAGTCTTTGCATTTTTTAGCATTTAAGGTTCCAAACTTTAAAACTTAAAACTAACAGCAAAGATTCGGAATCTTAGAAGAAATTAAACTTTAAAAACCTAAAACCGCCAATCTTTAAGCTTTTAAATATTTAAATTCAATAATCAAAATCGCTCCTTTGAATTTACAAATCCATAAACATCCAATATTATATTACAATCAATAAATCATTAAAACCCAACGAATTAAAAAAAATAAATAAACCAAACCTCCGAACCACCTCATCCGCCCCAGCCCTCC
>JAFTGI010000085.1 GCA_017458195.1 Prevotella sp. | reverse complement strand
TTTTCACTTTTCACTTTTCCCTTTTCACTTTTCCCTTTTCACTTCTCACTTCTCACTTCGCTTCGCCTGTCGCGCAAGATAAGTGAAGACATGGTCCATGTCGGGCTGATCGAAGCGACGCTTCAGTTCGTCGGGCGTGCCGATAGCGCTGATCTTGCCGTCGACCATGATTGAGATGCGGTCGCAGTATTCGGCCTCGTCCATGTAGTGCGTGGTCACGAAGACGGTGATGCCGCGGCGGGCCGCGTCGTAGATGAGCTGCCAGAACTGGCGGCGCGTGGCAGGATCGACGCCGCCCGTCGGCTCATCGAGGAAGACGATGGCGGGGTCGTGGAAGATGCTCACCGTAAAGGCCAGCTTCTGCTTCCATCCCAGCGGCAGGCTCGCCACGAGGTCGTTCTTGTGATCAATGAAGTCGAGCTCACGCAGCACGCGGTCGGTCTTCGCCTTGATTTCGTCGTCGTTCATGCCGTAGATGCCGGCAAAGAGGCGGATGTTCTCTGCCACGGTCAGATCGTCGTAGAGCGAGAAACGCTGCGACATATAGCCGATGTGCTTCTTGATCTGCTCATACTCGGTGCGGATGTCGAAGCCGGCGACGCGGCCTGTCCCCTCAGTGGGCTGGTTCAGGCCCGTCAGCATGTGCATGGCGGTAGTCTTGCCGGCGCCGTTGGCCCCAAGGAAACCGAAGATTTCGCCCTTCCTCACCGTGAAAGAAATATCGTCGACCGCCCGGAACGACCCGAAGGCCTTCACCAGATGCTCCACCTCGATGACCGGAGCCCCCCCTACTGCCCCCGAGGGGGCTTCTATAGCTGTCGCACTTGGATCTGTTGTAGCCCCCTCGGGGGTCGAATGGGGGGCTAATCCCGGCGGATTAAACACATCGGCAAACCGCTCAAGAACAGCCTCGGGCGTGTCGATGCCCTGCACACGGCCCTCGCTCAGGAAGGCCACACGCTCGCAGCGGCGCACCTCGTCCAGGTAAGGCGTCGAGGCCACGATGGTGATCTGCTGCTCCTTGAGCGTGCCGAGCATGTCCCACAGCTCCTTGCGGCTCACGGGGTCGACGCCCGTGGTGGGCTCGTCGAGGAACAGCACGCTGGGCCGGTGAACCAATGCACACGAGAGGGCCAGCTTCTGCTTCATGCCGCCCGAGAGGGCGCCTGCCCGGCGGTTCTTGAACCGCTCGATCTGCGAGTAGATGGCGCGGATGCTGTCATACCCCTCGTCGACGGTAGTTCCGAAGATCGTGGCGAAGAACTTCAGGTTCTCCTCGACCGTCAGGTCCTGATAGAGCGAGAAACGGCCGGGCATGTAGCCCACCCGCCGCCGGACGTCGCGCATCTGGCTGACCACGTCGAAGCCGTCGACCGTGGCCGTTCCGGCGTCGGGCAGCAGCAGCGAGCAGAGGATGCGGAACAGCGACGTCTTGCCGGCGCCGTCGGGCCCGATGATGCCGAACACCTCGCCCCGACCGACACTGAACGACACGTCATCAAGTGCAAGAACACCAAGTAGACCCACCCCCGGCCCCTCCCTGCGAGGGAGGGGAGTGGATAGTTTCTTCCGATAGCTCTTACTGACGTGACTTACGATGACTGTCTCTTCCATACGTTCTTCTTATAATAAATTACCTTACTCCAGCGCAGCAAGACTGACTACTCCCTTCCCTCGCAGGGAGGGGTTGGGGGGAGGGTCTTTAGAGCTTCACTTCACCGTACATTCCAATCTTGATGTAGCCGTCGTTCTTGACGGCCACCTTCACTGCGTAGACCTGGTCGGCGCGCTCGTCGTCGGTCAGGATGGTCTTGGGCGTAAACTCCGAGCGACTCGAGATCCAGCTCACCGTGCCGTCGTAGGCTTGGCGCTGACCATCGCCGTAGTCGGCGAAGACCTTCACCTGCTGCCCGATCTTCACTTGCTGTAACTGCGCCGTCGTGACGTAGGCCCGCAGGAACATGTGCTCCGTGTCGCCCACCTTGATGAGCGGCTTGCCAATGTTGACAAATTCGCCCTGCTCGACATACTTCTCGAGCACGGTGCCGCCGATGGGCACCACGACACGGCACTTGCGCAGCTGCTCCTCCAGCTGGCTCACCTGCACGTCGACGGCGCCCATCTGGCGCTGGAGCGACTGCGTGGTGGTCGAGAGGGCCGAAGCCTGGGCGTCCAGCTGCCGTTGTAGCACGAGCACCTGGCTGCGGGCATCGTCGAGCATCTTCGACGGTGCAGCTCCGTCGGCCACGAGCTCTTCGTAGCGTTGCTGCTCCTGGCGCGCCTTGGCCAGCTGCTGGCGGGTGGCGGCCATCTGGCGGGCGGCATCAGGCTGCTGACTGCGATAGACCTCCTTCTGTGCACGGAGCTGCAGCACCTGCAGGTGCAGCTGAGTGGTGTCAACAAGGCCCACCTGCTGACCCTCGCTGACGGCATCGCCCTCGCTGACGCTGAACGTCAGCAGTGCGCCGCTGTGCTCGGCAAAGACGGTGGTCTCAGTGGCCTCGAACGTGCCGGTGGCGTCGTAGGCCTTCTCTTTCTCTCCGCAGGCAGCCAGCAAGAGGGCTGCGGCGGTGATGGCTATCATTTTCTTCATAGCGTAATATCAGTTGTTCGTTGTAAATTTCAGGTCGTACATCTCCTTGAGCATTTCAATCTCGTGCATCGACTGCTGCACCCGGGCGGCATTCTCCTGGTTGATCTCGCGCACCAGGTCGTTCACGTCGATGATGCCGTGGGCCAGCTTCGACTCAGCGGCCAGGCGCACCTTCTGGCGCAGCTCGATGATCTCGCCGTCGGCGCCCATCTGCCGGCGATAGCGGCTGATGTTCTCGTCTTGCCGAATCTGCTCCACCTTATTATTATAAAGGAAGAGGTCGCGCTCCGTCTCGGCCTGCTCGCGCTGCAGCTGGATCTTGGCCTTATCAGCCTTGTGGGTATAGAGGGCGCCGAGGTTCCATGTCAGGCGGGCCCCGATGAGCCCGTTGAGCGACCACTGGTGGTGCATCATGTCCTCAAACATGTTCAGGCCCGGATAGCCGTAGTAGCCCTGGGCGAAGATGCCCAAGCGGGGCATGAGGGCCGACCGCAGGGCACGCTCCTGGGCGTCGGCCAGCCGGAGCTGGCTGTCGATGGCCTTCAGCTCTGGCCGCAGCCCCGTCTGTCCCGTTTGTTGCTGTAATACAGCAACATACTCAACAGGCTTTTGGGGGGCGGACACCTCAATGCCGCAGAAGGCCGACAGCATGCGCGTCAGGGCGCGGCGCTGCGACTCGAGCGCGGTGGCCTGCTGCTCGGCACCCAGGCGCTCGGCGCGCACGGCACTGTGGTCGCTCTCGGCGGCCGTGCCGCGCCTGACCATTGCGGCCAGCTTCTGCTCGTTGGCGCTGAGCAGCTTCTGCAGGTCGGCGTTGAGCGCTATCTGCTGGTCGAGCAGCAGCAGGGCGAAGTACATCTCGTTGACGCGACGGCGCACCTGATAGAGGCTCACTTCGTTGCGGGCGGCCTCGACGTCGCCCTGTCGGCGGGCCACCTCCTTGCGGCTGCTGATGGCCCCGCCGTCGAAGATGGTCTGCTCGACGTCTATGCCCACGCGGTACTGGTTCTTCTTCAGCCCCTCGATGTCGACGCCCATGCCCTTCATCATCTGCTGCATCTCGTCGGGCCAGGCCGTCACGTCGCTCTGCAGCGTGGCCTGCGCCCGGGCCTGCACCTGCGGCAGCCATCCCTTCTGAATGTTGCTGACGGAGAGGTCGGTGGTCTGGCGGATCAGGTCGTAGCGGCTGATGAGCGGATAGTTCTGCTCGGCGGCCTGCTGACACTCGTCGAGCGTCTGCGCCATGAGCACTGCAGGTAGCCATGCCAATGCGATCAATAGTCTTTTCATAGCTTTTCGCGGAAAATGGATTTGTCGCTTCTATATAACTAAATCTTAACGCATTGACAATCAGAAGCAAGCGCATGTAGCACTTTCGTTCTGTAGCCGCAGG
>JAFTGI010000005.1 GCA_017458195.1 Prevotella sp. | reverse complement strand
GACGACGTGCGGAAATGTCATGTCAACCTCGGTTGGGAGCAGGAGTACTTCCTCGTCGACGAGGGTCTCTACTCCGCACGCCCCGACCTGATGCTGACGGGCCGCACCCTGATGGGCCACGAGAGCGCCAAGAACCAGCAGATGGACGACCACTATTTCGGCACCATCCCCGACCGCGTGCAGGCCTTCATGAAGGACCTGGAGATTCAGGCCCTCGAGCTGGCCATCCCCTGCAAGACGCGCCACAACGAGGTGGCCCCCAACCAGTTTGAGCTGGCCCCGATCTACGAGGAGTGCAACCTGGCCGTCGACCACAACATGCTGCTCATGTCGCTGATGAAGCGCGTGGCCCGCAACCACGGTTTCCGCGTACTGCTCCACGAAAAGCCCTTCGACGGCATCAACGGCTCGGGCAAGCACAACAACTGGAGCATCTCGACCGACACGGGCGTGCTGCTCCACGCTCCCGGCAAGACGCCGGAGGAAAACCTCCGCTTCGTCACCTTCATCGTCGAGACCCTCATGGCCGTCTATCGCCACAACGGACTGCTCAAGGCCAGCATCGTCAGCGCCACCAATGCCCACCGACTGGGCGGCAACGAGGCGCCTCCCTCAATCATCTCCAGCTTCCTGGGGACACAGCTGACCGAACTGCTGAACCACATCGAGAAGTCGGACGCCGACGAGCTGTTCAACCTGAAAGGCAAGCAGGGCATGGAAATCGACATACCGCAGATTCCCGACCTCATCATCGACAACACCGACCGCAACCGCACGTCGCCCTTCGCCTTCACCGGCAACCGCTTCGAGTTCCGTGCGCCCGGCTCATCGGCCAACTGCGCATCGGCCATGATAGCCCTCAACTCAGCCATGGCCGAGGCTCTCGCCAGCTTCTACGACCGCGTACAGGAGCGCATCGCGCAGGGGGAGAACAAGATGGCGGCCATCCTCGAAGTGCTCAAGGAAGACATCAAGACCTGCCGGCCCGTCCGCTTCGACGGCAACGGCTACAGCGACGAGTGGGTCGAAGAAGCCCGCCGGCGCGGCCTCGACGTCGAGAAGTCGTGCCCCGTCATCATCGAGCACTATCTCGACGAGTCGTCCGTCCGCATGTTCGAGTCGACCAAGGTGATGAACCGCAAGGAGCTCGAAGCCCGCAACGAAGTGAAATGGGAGATGTACGTCAAGACCGTGCAGATTGAGGCACGCGTGCTGGGCGACCTGGCCATGAACCACATCATCCCCGTCTCAACCCATTATCAGAGCACGCTCATCAAGAACGTGCAGGGCACGAAGGACGTCTTCCCGCCAGAAAAGGCCACGCGCCTCTGCTCGCGCAACATGAAACTCATCGAGGAGATTGCCGAGCGCACCGAGGCCATTGAGCGCTACGTCGAGGAGCTGACCGAGGCCCGCCGCGTGGCCAACCGCATCGAGTCCGTCCATGAGCGGGCCATTGCCTACCACGACACCGTCTGCCCCAAGATGGAGCTCATCCGCAACGAGGCCGACCATCTGGAGATGATTGTCGAGGACGGCCTGTGGACTCTGCCCAAGTACCGCGAACTGCTGTTCATCAGATAAGCCGGAGGGAGGACAAAGAAAAGCGGTGCTTTAGTGGGAGTAAAGCACCGCTTTGACGACAGAAAAGCACCGCTTTAGTGGGAGTAAAGCGGTGCTTTTCTTATTTCACGAAAACCTTCTTGCCGTTGACGATGTATAGACCATGTGCAGGCTGAGCCACACGGATGCCCTGCAGATTGCGCCAGGCGTTGTCGGCAGTCTGCGCGTCAATGCTGCTGATGGCTGTCGCCACCTGGGCCGGGTTGATGGTGATGCTCTCGATATAGACGCCGCCCGTGGTGACACAGAGTGCACAAGAATGCACCGAAGAATGTAAGTTTTCTCATGATGTTGACTTTGTTTTAGTAAATAATTGATGTAGTGTTTAAGCTTTCTGTTCAATCCCTACCCGTGATGAGCAACTTGGCCGAAGGCTCTCCCTCGTACTTGACGTTCTGAGGCTGCCGGCCGCAGATGCGCGTATCGAGCAACATGATGCCATTGCAACCGTCGATGCGTGCCTCGTCGTCGCTCACGTCGACGTCGACGTTCTGCATGACAAATGAACTGACGTCGCGCAATCGCATGAACTTTTCTGCATGCCCGCTGACGTTGCGCAACAACACGTTCCGCAACGGGCGCTCCGGCAGTCCGATGGCATGTACCAGCTGACGGCTGTCATCGACAGTGACGTCGCTGATGCTGATGGTGCTGAAGTCGGGAGACGGGACATTGAACATCGACGACCGGAACGCATCCAGCGCCTCCTCAGGAGGATAGCGCCTGGCTAGGTCGCCGCCCCACTTCTGGCTGCCCAGCATGTCGCAGTAGAAGACGTAGTCCTTGACCCTGCAGCGCACACGCTCGACAACGACATTCTCCACACCTCCGCCACGAGCGCGCAGCGTCTTGAAGCGGAAGGCCTGGTCGGTGCCGTCGAAGACGCAGTCGTGCATGTAGACATTCCTGACGCCTCCGGCCACCTCGGTGCCGCAGACGATGCCTCCGGCGCCGCGAAGGGCCAGATTATAGCGCAGGACGACGTTCTCGGTCGGACGGCCCACACGCACGCCCTCGGCATTGCGTCCGCTCTTCATCGTGTAGCAGTCGTCCTGACAGTCGAGCGAGCAATATTCCACAAGCACATTCCTGGACGACTCGATGTCGATGCCGTCGGTGCGGCCGTGACCGAAGCTGTTGACCGTGACGCCACGGATGATGACGCCGTCGCAATACTGCGGCACGACGTTCCAATAAAGGCTGCGGTCGATGGTGATGCCTTCGATGAGTACGTTCCTGCAATTGATGGGCGCAATGCTTTTTGGGAGAAACACTTCGCCGCCATGCTGCGTGCCGTCGAAGACACGCTCACTGAGGGGCATGTCGGGCGTAACAATTTTCTCGATGTTGATGGCCTTGTCTTGATTGATTTGATAGATCTCGCAGTCGGTCGAGGGGCCGATGAGTTTCCCCTTGCCCGTGATGGCAATGTTCTCGGCTCCGTTGGCATAGATGAAGGCCCCCAGCGACATAATGTCGAAGCCTTCGTCGCGGGTGAACACAACGGGCAGGTAGTCCTTGACAAAGCCGCTGAACTGCAGTTCACAGCCCTCGGAGAGATGGAGCTCGACGTTCGACTTCAGCTCGATGCGGCCCGACAACCAGCGACCGGCGGGGATGACGACCTGGCCACCACCCTGCTTCGACGCGCGGTCGACAGCCTGCTGGATGGCCTTGGTCGACATGCCCCGGCTTGTCATCCTTACCTGAATCTTTTTACCTTTGATTATCGGTCGCTGCAGTTGGGGCATCGGGAAGGGTGCCGCGATGGGTTCTATCTCAGGCGTCATGGCCTGCGGCCCCACATCGCCACGCTGCGGAATGTCATAGTCCTCGAGGCGCCATTCGTCGCGCCATTCAATGGTCGGTTTCCCGTTCTCGTCGAACGTGACGGGCAGGAAGACGTAGCGCGAATCCTGCGTCGTGTCCCACTTGGTGCGCTTCGTCGCGGTCTTATCCTTGACGTGAGGCGTCGTGAAGTCGCGGTCGAAGGGCTTATGCTCAGCATAGCGGCGGGCATAGTCCTTGGCTATGCGCACGGGAATGTCGGTGCCCACCAGGTTGGGAAGCCACCGGTCGGCCAGGGCCACAAAGAGGTTCCGGCCGGGAATCTTCACCACGGCAGCTATCTGAGAGCCGAAAGAATCCTCAAACTTGTCGTCTATGTGTGGACAGCCCAGGTCGGCATAGTCGGAATGATAATCATCGAATACGGCCACCTGCGATGGATTGGGCACGTAGCCCGTCGTACCGCTGGTGAACATGTAGTGGCGGCCGCGGTAAAAGAAGTGGGAAGGTGCCTCGCGGGTGAAGGGCGGCCGACGTCCGACGAAATGCTCGCTGAAGGTGCCGTTGGTTCCGAGGAAGTCGTCGGTCAGTTCAGCGCAGATCATCTCCCAGTGTGGCCGCTCGAACCATACGTAGCCCTTGCCCGTCAGCGGGTCGACATACATGTCGAAGTCGCCCACGCCGAAACCTTCGGGCTTCAGCGACTTCACGATGCTGTAGGGGCCCTCGAAGCGGTCGGCCTGCAGGATGACGAAGTAGCCGTCGGTGTCCATTGACTTGATCCAGCACACCCACTTGCCGGTCTTTTCGTTAAAGAGGATGTGCGGGCGGTCAAGCGTCTGCGAATAGTGGAGCGGCGAGAGCGCATCGGTCGTGTCAGGGCGGATGATGAGCCCCATGTCCTCCCAGTTGTAGAAGTCAGTAGAACGGTAGGCCCTGATGCCCCATGTCCAGACGTTCGAGCCCATCACGGTGTGCTCCTTGTTCTCGCCATACCAATAGTAGACGCCGTCCTTGACGAAGATCTGAGGACTATGGGCGTGGATGGGCTTCCCCTCGGTGTCGACCCAGCGCTGGCCAGGGCGAACACTATGGTATTGCGCCAGCGAAGGCATTGGCTTGAGACTGCTGACGGCAAGCACCGCGCCCAGCATGAATAGAATACGTCGGTTCATCATTTGCAAATAACTTTATTATAGTCTTGTCCGCGGCGAATCAGATAGACACAGCCCTGACGCGGGTGTTCTACAGGACGCCCTTGCAGGTCGTAGTAGCGGCTGAGGACGGCAGCATCGCGCCGAACAGCCTCAATGCCGGAAGGCTCGAGGGAGTGGATGCGGATCGTGTCGGTGATGGCAATGCCGCTGGCGTCGCCCGACGAGCGGATGAGGAACTCGTAGTCGCCGACCTCGGTGGGAGTACCAGAGAGCGTAAAGCGGTGGGCAGCATTGTCGTATGCGAACGTAAAGCCGTCGGGGGCGGCGTAGCTCTTGATGCGCTCACCGTTCAGATAGACATACTGGAGCATGGCCATCGTGCAGTTCTTCAGACGGCAGACGATGTCGCTGACGGGCTGACCCACGACGACGCTCTGCTCTTTCGCGCCCTCGCTGAGCAGTTCGAAGCGTGAAGCGACAAAGTCGGGCAGGTAGTAGCCCAGGTGGGGTGGCTGGTTGTAGCCAACGTTTTGCCAGGCCACCGACATGCGATAGACGTGGTCGTGCATCAGGGTCGGCACACGCAGCTTGGTCGCCGTCGTCGTCGTGAAGATGTTGATGGTACAGGAGTCGGTCTTGTCGAACATGACGATTTCCTCGCGCCAGTCGCCCAAGATGTCGGCAATGAGCAGGGGATTGGCCTTGGAGCCATAGGTGACGGAGTTGCCGTAGTTGCCGGCTGAGAGCAGGCGGTTCCACTGCCCGTTGTTCACGGCACCCTTGTCGAACAGTTCGTCAAGGGCATCGCCATCCCAATAGATGCGGAAGTTGTAGAAAGGATAATCCTTGGTGAAATGTCCCACCACCTCGTCGCCGCTGCTGTAAATATTCTGGTTTGTATTGAAGTCGTCGGAATGCCAATACTCGAACCCGCGGCTGGAGGCGTTGATGTCGGCGGCAATGCCGCGGCCGGTGTCATCGCTGCCCGTATGATGAATCAGCAGCTCGCCGGTCTCAGCGTCACGCACGCTCCAGCCGAAGGGAGCTTCCTCGTGCACCATCATCACCTCGAGACCAGGGCGGTCGGGCATCAGGTCGCTCAGGTGGAGTGCATCGCCGTGGCCCAGCCCGGTGGTGTGGAGCAACTGGCCGTCGTTGTCGATGGCAGCCGAGCCATAGATGATTTCGTCGCAGCCGTCGTCGTCAACGTCGCCGACGGCGAGAGAGTGGCATCCCTGGCCATAGGCTGTGCAATAGTACACGCCCTTGGTTCCGCTTGAAATGCCGGAGGTGTTGCTGTCGTAGGTCCGGGTGGTCTTGTTGCCTTCAGCGTCGGTCAGTTCAACCTCAGTGGGCGATATGGAGCCGTGGAGCCACTTCGTCGTGAGTTTCTCGCCGTCGAAGTCGACAGCCCAAAGATATGAGCGGGTGTAATAGCCACGGCACATCACGGCCGAGGCATTCTTGTCCTGACCGTCAAGATGGGCCACGCAAGCCAGAAAGCGGTCACAGCGGTTACCGTAGTCATCGCCCCAAATACTGTTGATGGTCGAGTTGAGCGTCTTCACTTCGCCGGTGGTGAAGCCCCGGTTCGGATTGTACCAGATGGTATGTATGGCCCGGCCGGTGGTGCCCTCGAAGACGGTGAGGTACTCCGCTCCGCTCAGCACACGTCCTTGCTCGTTGACGTAGACCAGCCGGTTGTTGCCATTCCTAATTGCAGTCTCGTCGGCCGCCTGATTGACATAGTTGCCCTGACCGTCGACGGTGCCCTGGGCTGTCTTGCAGATCAGTTCGGCGCGCCCGTCGCCGTTGAAGTCGTAGACGAGGAACTGCGTATAATGGGCCCCGGCCCTGATGTTCTGCCCGAGGTCAATGCGCCAGAGGCGAGTGCCGTCGAGCTTGTATGCATCGAGATAAACGCGGCCGGTCCTGCCGCTGATGGCGTTGTCCTGACAGTTTGAGGGGTCCCACTTGATAACGAGCTCATACTGCCCGTCGCCGTCCAGGTCGCCCACCGCGCAGTCGTTGGGAAAATAGTGATAACCGGACTGCGAGGCCGGCCGGTCGAGGCGTATGGCCTTGAAGATGTTACCCCATCGGGTCGTGGCCGCAGACGTCTCGACCGCCTCGCCGCCCTGCCTGACCACCACCTGATACTGGCTCTCGTCGGTTCCTCCGGTAGTACTGACATTGGTCACAGTCAAACCTTGCTGGATTACCCGTCCGTCACGAAGCAAGTCGAACGTGATGTCGTCGGAGTCGCTGCCCAGCAGGCGCCAGCTGACAAACGTACCGGTGCCGCTCTTGACAGCCACGACACCGCGGTCAAGGTGCTCAGCCTGACCTTGCGCACGGCAAACGCCGCAACACAAGGCCAGACCGGCCACGACAAGAGTCTTATATTCCTTTTTCATCTTTTCAGTATGCAACCTTCTTTCCGTTCACGATATACAAGCCGGACTTCAGACCGTCAGCCTCACTGGCCACCTTGATGCCGGTCAGCGTGTAGACGCCCTGGCGGCTGGCCGGCTGTCGGTTAGTCTGGATGCTCATGACAGCATTGGTGCCCGCCGTGGCGCGATCCACGACTTCCCTCAGGCTGAGGATGACGTTCTGCATCTCCTTGGCTGTGGTGGCCTCTGAAGCATCGTTGATGTAGCGGTTGACCTTCGTCACCCAGTAGTTGCTGATGCCGCTGACGGCCTCCTGGGCAGCGCTGACCTCGGCCTGCATCTCAGCCCGTGTGTCAGCCAGATACTGAGCCTCGCTGCCAAGATAGAACACCTGGTTCATGCCGAAGCCGAAGCCGTTGGCACCGGCCGTGGCGGAGTTGTCGGCAGCCTCAAGGCCGAATTCAACGGTCGTTTCGCCGCCGTCGGTCTTCGTGAAGAACACCGAGTAGTCGGCATACACCATGCCGGGATAGGCCGTTCCGCTGACCTCGCGGGTGAAGTAGCTGCCGTCGGCCTTCACGCCCAGATAGCACTTCGAGACCGTGATGGAGTCAGGGCGCCCGTCGACACCGAAGAACAGACGGATATTCGGTGTGTAGAGCGTATCAACGGCCACGCCGTCCTCGTTGTAGAGAATCTCTGCAGCGGCGACAAGTTCGCCGAGGCGCTCCTCTGAGATGTATGCCTTGGCACGGTATTCATAAATACCTTCATAAGGCAGGGTGATGCGCTGCACACACTTGCCGTCCAGCCCGACGGTCGTGCCGCGCCAGATGCTGGCACCATGGCCCTGAGGCAGAGTCTCGTTGTCGCGGATCTCCCAGCGCGAAGTCGAAGCAGCCATCGTCCAATTCCAGCTCTTGTTGTCGCCGGCGGAGGTGATATTATTGCCTGCCGAGAACTGCGAGAAGTCGCCGTTCTCAATAATAATCTCAGTG
Organism: Prevotella sp.; assembly: GCA_017458195.1. Lineage (GTDB taxonomy): Bacteria > Bacteroidota > Bacteroidia > Bacteroidales > Bacteroidaceae > Prevotella. The sequence goes on along the minus strand of JAFTGI010000005.1, from coordinate 14,521 downwards.
GGATTGCTGCGGGTGGCCGTCGTGGCCTCGAATTCCACCTTGGCATTCAGTATCGCCTCAGCAGCAGCCGTAAAGGCCTCACCTTGGTTCTCACTCGAGATATTGTCGAGCAACAGCTGTCCGGCAGCCACAGCCTGCTCAAGAGCCGTGCGCTTGGTTGCCTGAGCATTGGCATTGGCGGGGTTGTCGAGCGATTCGCGTCCGGCGATGACGGCGTCAGTCAGGTTCTGGATAGGCGCATTCTCAGTCAGGACATAGTTGCGTGCACGTCCGAGACTGTTCACCTCGTCGAGCATCAGCTGCGTCTGCTCCTCGTTGACCAAGTCGCGCTGCAGCACGTTGCCATCGGCATCGATGATGAGCAGCGAAGCGTCGTAGACGGGCTGTGCGTGCTCAATGGCCCGGGTGAGTGAATCCAGTTCCCAGGCATAGCCCTTCAGCTCTGCGGGATAGTTGGCCAGGCGCAAGCCGAGGTTATACTGCTGAACAAGGAAATCGCTCTTCAGCTTGTTGAAGGCAGCGTCTTCAGCCGTCACGCCAATCTGGCGTACCTGCGGGTTGCGCAGGCTGTAGCGGCCGCCCGACTTACCCTCGAGCACGGGGAAGTGGAAGCCGACCTTCAGTTCCTCACCCTCCTTGATTTCGGCTATTTTGTAATAAGTCTTCCAGTAGTAGCCGCTGAGCGTGTCGTTCTCAAGCACTTCGTTCGTGTCGCCCACATAGATGTTCGGCCCGACGATGGGAATGCTGTGGTCGGCACCGTAGGGGTTGGCACGGTTGGAGGCAGCCACGGCCATAGCCTCGATTGAGAAGAAATACTTGCCGGGACCCAGGGCATCGAGCGAACCGGCCTGCGTGCGCACACCGACGTTCAGGGCATTCTGGCCCGTCTGGATGCCAGCCGTGGCAATATAGCCGTCGCCGGGATTGAACTCCAGGTAGGTCGTGCCATTGCTGATCTGGAAACCATCGTTGGGGAAGAAACCCCAGCGGCCACCCTCGAAGGTCCATGTGCCGCGTGTCGTCATATTATTATAGTTCAGACCTCCCCAGGTCGACCAGTCGGTCAGGGTCGTTCCGACGACGTTGGTGCCGTTTGCCTCCAAATAGACGTCGAGGATATCCCTCTGGAACATGTCCATCAGGCTCTCCAGATCGTCGCCTTCAGCCAGCAGGGCGGGCTTGATGACGCCTTCGAGTGCGCCGGCGAGTTCGTCCTTGCCCTCAGGCAGGTTCTCGTCGGCCAGCAGCTGCTCGGCATATTCCACCAGTCGCCATCCGACGCGGGTGTCATAGACCTGCTCAGCCGTGCTTAGCGTCACGTTGGCAATCATCGTGCCCGTGGCCAGTCGGCGGGTCACCAGCACTATCTGCCCTTTCTGCTCCACATAGACGGGATAAGCCACCTGCGTCCAGCTGTCGCTGAGCGTCTCGGCCGTGGCCACCTGCACGTCGCCGTCAGCCTTGGCGGCCGAGCCCGTCGTCGACAGGAACACGTCTAAATAATTAGCGGCCCCGACCGTCGTGACGGTGTTCAGGCTTGATTCTGCCCTGACCTGATAGGCAATCACATAGAAACCGGGATCGACATCCCAGATGCCAACCAGTGCATTTCCGTCAGCCTCACCGCCGTCGAGGCTCATGGCTGCGTTCTCGCCCTGAGGCCCCATGGCGGGCTCAGGCGACCAGAAGTCGGAACTGACCGTTCCCCCCAGTTCATTGGTCCACCCGGCAAATTCACTGCTGAAGTCACCGTTGGCCACCAGGTTCTCGCCTGTGAGCCTATACTTGGCCGTGTGGGAATAGACAAAGTCCTGAGCGCTGACAAGCGTCGACTGCATCAGGGCAAATGCGCATAATAGTAGTCCTTTTTTCATAAATCTTTTCAGTTTTTAGTTATACGATGATTGATTTCGTCTGCAAAATTACTCCTTTACCATCGTCTTTTTAGGGTATTTTTGTGCAAAAAGAGGTAAAAATGTATACCACAGGGCTCTTTCTACAAACTGTATTTGCTTATCTGTTGACTTTCAGTAGCCGGACGCTCCCCGTCAGTCCCGAGGGGACAAGACTGTCGGTGGGCTTGGCCAGTGGAGTGGTCTGCTGCATGATGCGCTCCGACTCAGTGCGGTTGGCGTCGCCGACGAGGCGGTTCCACAGGCTGTTGGCCACCCGGATTTCCAGTTTGTTCTTACCTCTCTTAACGTATGGGGTGACGTCGAGCATCCAGGGTGAGCACCAGATGGTGCCAGCCTCATGGCCGTTGACGACGACCTCAGCCACTGAGCCCGGCTCGTCTATGGCAAGGCTATAGCGGGCATCGCCAGCCTTGGCGTCGAGCGTCAGGGGGTTCCGATAGACGGCCGTGCCAGAATAGTACTTGATGCGGCTGTCAGGATTGAGCGTCCAGTCGGTCAGCTGACTGAACATCACAGGCTCGGCCGGGCCGCCAGCTGAAGCATCGAACTGCACCTGCCAGTCGCCCTCCACCCGGGTGACCTCGTTCATGGAGGGCCGGTCGTGCCATGCGGGCAATTTGCCCTTGGTGGCCTCATTCCTAAGAATGACGAAGAACGACTCCCTCGGAGCCATGGTCAGGTTGATGCTCGTACGGCCTTCGGAACTGATAGCGTCGAGGCGATAGCGCTGGCCCGTGACAGGATGCCACAGTTCAGCACATGCCGAGGGAGCCCTGAAGACAAACTGGTCCGTCACGACATCGTCGCTATGGTTGTTCAGGAAATAAATCTCGGCATCGGGGGTCTGACGATGAACGGTATAAAGACGTCTGGCCGACCGGGCGCTCACGTCTGGCTCCAGCCCGGCCTCGTAGAGCGCATCGTCAAGCGACTGTCGGCCATGAGGGTCCCACACCTTGATCCCGGCGGCCAAGAGCGAGTCAACCTTCAGCCTGGCAGCCCCAGTGAGCGTCTCGTCGGGTGGCAGAAGCATCATTGCATAGCTCACCCCGTCGGGCAGCACGATGCGTCCGTCGGAGGCTTTCATGCGGTGAAGCAGGACGTCGGTGGTGAAGGCGTCGAAGTCGAAACCCTGCGGGATGGGCGGCAACAGGTGGGAGAGGATCTTCTTCGGCACATCGTCGCCCAGATAGACGCAAAAGTCGCTGACGGGCCGCCCCTGCCTGAGCATCCACGAGCAGCGGGCCTGATAGTCCCAGAAGTCGCGGCTCATGGGCCACTGCGTGTTCAGCCGGTTGAGCACGTACTGGCGTCCGTTGGCCGTGCTGAGCAGGTGGCCGGCCGTGTCGGGCTGATAGGCCACGGCACAGACCACAAACTCGTTGATGCCGAAGCAGTAGGCATAGTCGGCCAGATTCTTCACGTCGGCCAGCGAGTGCTTGTAAGTAATGTCTGTAAAAGCTTCACCCGAGGCTATCGGCTTGCCATAGACGTGGGCAGCACTCGAACAGTCCTTGATGTCGTAGTTGCCCTCCGTCTGATAACCCCAGAACTCTCCTTGGGGTTTGTCGACGAGCTTCTTCACTTCGATGTTGTCACCCGCCAGACAGAGGGCTCCGCCGATAGCCTGGGCTGTCAGGGTGAGCCCCTGTTCGCGGCAAAGGCGGTTGAACTCGCCGTAGTAGCGATCGGTGATCAGGTCGCTGATGGTGCGGCGCAGATCCTTCAGAAAAGCCGTCGCGCCCGGCGTATAGAGTCCGGCAGCCATTGTGGGCAGAAAGCGGCGCATGTCGTAGCCGCGCAGACTGCTGAAGTCGATTTCCATCGTAGCCGTCCAGTTCTGCGGGCCGGCCTCATGGCTGTCCATGCAGATGCCCTCGAGCCGACCACCGTGAGCCCTGACGGAGTCGATGAGCGGCTGGGTATAGCTCTGCCAGTGGAGCCGGGCACCCTCGACTGAGAGTTTGTCGCACTCCAGTCCCAAGGCCTCTGCCCGTCCGTGCTTCGTGTGTCCTCCCGTTGTCAGTGCCACGAAGCGCATGATGAGCCATTGTCCTGCAGGCGCATCGGGCCAGTCGAGCGTGCCGTCGGGCCTCATGCGGCCAGTCAGGTCAACGATGCTGTCAGCGTTGATGCACTCCCGCGGATCGTAGCGCGGTGTGCTGTCGGCCGTCATGAATTCCGAGACCAGACTGGCTTTCTCCTCCCATTCGTCAACGCAGGCACGGGCCGACACGACGACCTCGCCCAGAATGCCCTTCGCAGCCGTGATGCGGAAATAGCGCCCGCTGACGGCCGGGAAGGCGACAGTCTGCTGACGGAGTCCGCCAAGGTTCTGATACTTCGGGCGAAGGTCGCACACCTTATTATATATAATATCGTCGTCCGACACCTCAAGCACCCCCACGGCCGGCAACTCGCGGAAGCCGCAGCCATAGAATCGCGTAGGGTCGGCCTGGGCAAGCGGCGTGTGCGTCGGCGGCACCTGCATCGACGATGTGCGTGCCTTGCCCTGGGGCTTAGCCTCATAGGTGATGCTGCGGGCCGTGAATGTCTGGCCGAAGTCGAAGGTCAGGATGGAGTCGGCACGCCGTTCAGGTGTCACCTGCATAAGCCGCGAATCGCCCAGCAGCTCCGCCCTGTAGGGGATGGCCAGCACAGCCACGTCGCGATGCCAGCCCTGCGGACGACGCGGAAGCGGCAGTCGGATGCTGCCTGGCGCGGTCATCAGCACCTCTGTGGCGGCCAGCCGCTGCATGCTGCACTCAGGCGTGATCCACCGTCCTCCGGCCACATAGCCATTGCCGATGTTAGCCTCGAAGCTGAGCCCCAGCCGGCGGGCCTCCGTGGCCGCCAGCTCCAGATGCTGCCACCAAGGGGTCGAGAAGACGCTGTCGGCGCCAGCTCCCGAACCGTGCACCTGGTCGTAATAGACCACACCGCCCACACCCTTCCGACGGAAAGCCTCGAGGTCAGCCGTGATGCCCTCTGGCGTCGTGGGCGTCTCGCCCAGGAACCACCACACTTTGGTGCGTGCCGAATCCTGTGGATGGTCGAAGCCCCACCCTAATCCGGCCATCCCGTCGGACGCTGACTTGCAGCCCGTGAGCAGCGTCAGGGTCAGCATCATGAATGCCATGTCAATTTTGTTCTTCATTATCTTTGGGGTATATCAGATGCTGCAAAGTTACTCTATTTTAATGGAGCACAAGGGGAATTCTTGTACAAAAAACTAAAAAAATGTGCATTTTTGAAGATTATTTGTCCTTTTTTCCTTATCTTTGCACTCAGCTTATGACAGATAAACTGAGCCGATGGTGTTTTCGCTGCCTGCTCGCCGCGGCCGTTTGGCTGACGGCTCTGCAGGCCACCGCCGTGGAAATCTATTCATGGCGTCTGAACTCGTCGGGCGGACTGCCGGACAACAATGTACGCAATCTGACTGTCGACGCCCAAGGGCTCCTCTGGCTCGGCACTCCCAACGGACTTTATCGCTACGACGGCTATGCCTTCACCGCCTTTCGCCGGCAGTCGGCAATCAGTCAGCCAGGGTTGGCCAACAACCACATCACGGGCTGCTATGCCTTGGCCGACAGCACGGTGCTGATCAGCCAGCAGGGAGGCATGATGAGCCTCTATGACACGCGGACTGGGCGGTTCGCCGTCTGTCCGGACGACGCGCTGCGACGACGCTACGACCAGGCACGACGCACCTCAGCCGACAGCGCACTGCTTGCCCGCCGGGCTTCGCAACTGCTGGAGATGCTCCGCAGGGGTAGTTGCAGCCTGATCAACGACAACCTGGGCAACATGGTGGTCATCGACCGAAGGGGCGGCATCACCTTCGTCGACCGGAAGACAGGCGAATGCATCCCCATGAGGGTCTTCGACGAGACGCTGTTCCCATTGGTCAGCAGTCTGAAATACAAGGTCCTGACATCGGAGCGCCGACAGCTCATCTGGGTGTCGACCAACGGCTGCGGCATCACCGTCTACGACCGGCGCAGCCATACCACTCAGACAATCAGGGCCACCAGCGGGCTCATCTCAACCGACAACATTCTCGACATCTGTCTCGACAAGGACGACAACGTCTGGGCGGCCGACGAGTTCCACGGCCTTGTGCACCTCTCGACGACCGAACACCATGTGGAGACCCACCTGCTGACGACCGACAGCCGCGAGCTCCGGGCCAACCAGGTCTACATCATGCACTGGACGGGCGACTCGACGCTCCTGGTGGCCAACACCAGGGGCGATGTCTACGAGGCCGACCGCCAGTGGCACATGCGCCAGACGGGGCGCAGCATCGACATGCATGCCCTCTGTATCGACAACCGCCGCCGCATATGGACCGGCACCCGCACCAGCGGACTGCTCATGCCCGAAAGCACACGGCTGGCGCATGGCGACGAGGCAGTCATGGCGGCCGCAGGGACGAACGTCAACTGCCTGCTGGCCGACAATGAGGGCCGCATCTGGGCAGGCTTCGAGCAGCGGCAAAAGGGCGACGGCACTACGCCGACGGCTGGCCGGCTCGTAGCCCTGACCCCCGACGAGGACGACGGCTCCACCTACCATGCTGCCAGCTACCTGCCCGTGGGCGCCTCGCCCAAGGCGCTCATCATGGATCATCAGGGCCACATCTGGGCAGGCGGCGCCGGAGGCCTCTTTTCCTTCCGCCCCGACGAGCTCATCAGCTCCGGCGGCAAAGCCCTGCGCCAATGGCTGACGCCCGACGACCTGGAGCAGCAGGAGGTGAACTGCATCTACGAAGACCACCGGCAGCACATCTGGGTCGGCACCAACGGCAATGGTCTCTTTCGCTACGACCTCACGGCCAGCGGCCAGCGCGCCCTGGTCCTGCACATGACGACGCGTGAAGGGCTGATAGCCAACGAGGTGCAAAGCATTATCGAGGACAAGCAGGGGAAAAACCTCTGGGTGGCCACCAAGCGCGGCATCACCCGGCTGAATCCTGAAACCGGCGAGCGCCAGTACATCTTCAACGAGCACAATCTGCTGCAGAACTACTATGCCGACAACAGCGCCTGCCAGTTGGGGGACGACCGCATCGCCTTTGGCACCTATCAGGGAATCGTCGTCTACGACGTGAACCCGACGACGACCGACAGTGTGAAGCCGCTGCCACTACGTCTCACGCTGACCGACTTCGTCGTGGGGGACGTCTCCGTCAGCGAGGCGCCCGACGACCGGCTGACGCCGCTGTCGCCCGAGCTCACCAGACGGCTCGTGCTCAGCCACGACCAGAACACGTTCACCGTGCGCTTCTCGACCCTCAACTTCGGCTCCCTCGCTGCCACCCGCTATGTCTACTGGCTCGAGCGTTACGACGAGGGCTGGAGCGAGCCCACGGGCTACAGCTTTGCCAGCTACAAGAACGTGCCGCCAGGCCGCTACGTGCTCCACGTCAGGGCCATTGAGAACAACACGGGCAAGAGTGCCGAGCGACGGATTGACATCGTCGTCAGGAGCCCCTGGTGGACAACGTGGTGGGCCTGGCTGATGTATCTGGCCGCTGCAGCCGTCATCGCTTGGTTCGTCTACCGACAGCTGCGCACCATCTACAGCCTGCGCCGCCGCATCAGCATCGAGCGCGAGCTGACCGAATTCAAGCTCCAGTTCTTCACCAATGTCAGCCACGAATTCCGCACCCCCCTGACCATCATCCGCGGAGCCATGGACCGCATCCAGCAGACCGGCGACATCCCGGCCAGCCTGCGCCAGCCCCTGAGCAACATGCAGAAGAGCAGCAACCGCATGCTCCGGCTGGTCAACCAGTTCCTGGAGTTCCGGAAGATGCAGAACGGCAAGCTGCGCCTGGCGCTCGAGCAGACCGACGTCGTTGAGTTCGTCAGACAGATATACCTGACTTTCAGCGACGTGGCCGAGAACAAGCAGATCAGCTACACCTTCCTGCCCGACGTCAAGACCTTCACGACCTACATCGACCGCCAGCACGTCGACAAGATGCTCTACAACCTGCTCTCGAATGCCTTCAAGTACACCCCCGCCAAGGGCACCGTCACGCTCCGCCTGACCACCGCCGGGCCCGACCGCCGACTCCGCCTCAGCGTGACCGACACGGGCGTCGGCATCCCGAAGGAGAAGCAGGGCGAACTGTTCCAGCGCTTCATGCAGAGCACGTTCACCAACAACAGCATCGGCATCGGGCTCCACCTGACCAAGGCCCTGGCCGACGTCCACCACGGCACGATCCGCTTCGAGGAGAACCAGCCCAGCGGCGCCATCTTCACCATCGAACTGCCCACCGACGAGAGCGTCTACGCCCCCGACGACTTCCTGCAGGAATCCCAGTTGGAGCAGCCCGCACCCGAGGTCCCAGAGGCCGACTATCAGGAACTGATGGGCGAGCCCATGAACGACCGCCACGTGCTCATCGTCGAGGACGACTCCGACGTGGCCGACTTCCTGCGGCAGACGCTCCAGCCCTACTTCGCCGTCGACGTAGCCATGGACGGCAAGGACGCCCTCGAGCGCTTGGCCCAATCGACCTTCCACCTCGTCGTCAGCGACGTGATGATGCCCATCATGGACGGCTATCAGCTGACCGAACAGATCCGCCGCAACCCCGCCACGCAGGCCATCCCCGTGCTGCTCCTCACTGCCCTCGACTCCGCCGACAGCCACGTCAAGGGCCTCGGGAAAGGAGCCGACGCCTATCTGACCAAGCCCTTCAACCCACGACTGCTCATCGCCACATGCCGCCAGCTCATGCAGCAGCGCTTGAGGCTGCAGCAGGCCTACGCAGGACAGACAGTCCCAGGCACAGCAGCCGTACTCCCAGAGATCATCGTCGACGAGCGCGACAAGCAGCTGCTCGACAAGATGGACCGTTGGCTCTATGACCATTTGGCCGACCCGTCGCTCTCGGTCGACGACATGGCCGACGCCATGGGCTACGGGCGCTCCGTTTTCTTCAGGAAGGTGAAGGCTCTGACCGGCCAGACGCCAGCCGAATACGTGCGGATGCTGCGCATGACGCGCGCCGCCGAGCTGCTGCGCGACGAGACCATCACTGTTGCCGAGGTGGCCTACAAGGTGGGCATCAACGAGCCCCACTACTTCACCAAGGTCTTCAAACAGCAGTTTGGCGTCACCCCGAAGCGCTACCAGCAGGGCGTGAAACAGGATGAACCAGAAGAAGAAAACGCCGCTTCTTGAAAGTAATATACCCCTATATTACCTTCGAGAAGCACCGCTTTCCGTATAATTCCTTAGCGCTATACCCCCTATCCACAGGCACTTTTTATGCTCAAATGTACAAAATTGCCACTTTTTGTACGAGAATATACTGTCTTGCACCGGAATAGTGCGTACCTTTGCATTGCATAAAGCCAAAAGGTATTTTTCTACATAAGCAGTAGTTTTAGTTAGTAATAGTTATAGTCTTTGATAGGTATTTTAAATCATTAACCTACTTTTAATAATCTACTTTAGCAAATCATGAATTGGAGGGGGGTCTTGCGAAAGAGCTCCCTTTTTTTGTATGGATCCATACACAAATTTGCCACAAATTGCACAATTGTGTTATTTTTCCAATGGAGAAACCCCTAATTTTGCATACGAAATCCAATGCTGGCAGCAAATGTCAACAAACTATTAAAAATAACAGGTATTATTAAACAATTAAAAGAATGAAAGCATTTTTTACAAGCAATTCATGTGTGAAGGCCCTTGCCACAATGTGCATGCTGGCCATGAGCATTGCTGCTTCGCAGGCTCAGATTGTCTATGACTTCAAGAAATGGGCTCAGGAAGCCGGAGTCAGCCAGTACACAACCTACAAGAGCGAGGAGGTCGTGGCAGGAACGGACGATCTGCTGGACACCAACTTCGCGCCAGTGACACTGCTCTACATGAACGACCTCGAGGCTAATGGCGTCAAGCTCGGCCTCGACCACCATTTCGCCGTCAGCAGCGAGATTGACACCGGCGTGTTTTATTTCACGAACAACAAGAACTGTCCGGGCTTCTATGCCTACGGTTCTGGTCAGCCCGACACCTATTTCTCAATCACGAACCTGAAGGCCGGCGACCAGGTGCGCGTGGTCTACAACGGACAGATCCTGAAATATGCCAACCGCAATGCTACCTACATTGACATCGATGGCAACCTGCAGACCATCGACCCTGACCGCGACTGGACTGAAATCAAGGAGCTGGTCGACGGCAGCGCAGCCGTCACCGGTACGGCGGCCGACGGCACCTCAGAGTATGGCACGCCGGAGCTGACCGTCATCGAGGACGGGCGCATCGACTTCCAACTGACCACCGGTTCGAAGTATCACGGCATACTGCGCGTATATATAAGAACCGTGCAGGACGAGGTGTTTGCCCCGACGGCCATCCGCGCTACCGGCGCCTACTTCGGTCAGCGCACCCTGACGATCGACTGCCCCAACACGAGCACGGGCGAGGTGCCCGTCATTCTCTACTCCACTGACGGCAACGACCCGCTTGACAGCGACGACCCGCTCATCTACGACCCCAACGACAAGCCCGTCATCGAACAGACCTGTCTGGTCAAGGCTCAGGCTTGCAACTTCATGACCGGCACGTTCTCCGACATCATCGAGCAGGAGATTGAGGCCGGCACCACCGTCAGCCTGGAGCCCGGCGAATGGTCGCTCGGCAACATCGTCACCTTCATCGCCGACTCGGCCACCATGGAGGCCAAGTACTACAGCTCGGTCGTCATTACCGACACGACCCAGAACGTCGTCGGCATGCCGCAGGTCTACTACATCATCCAGGGCGACACCATCCAAGCCAAATGGGCCACGGGCAACATTTACAGCTATACTTACACCCCGACTTCGCTCGAGCCCTTCGAGGTTGAAATCTGGGCCGACGGCTACAACAGCGCCTATATGACCGTCGACGGGATGAACGAATTCAGCCGCCAGACGCTCATCGACTTCACCACCTATGAGCCCGGCGCCGACCTCTGGGCCAAGAGCGACCTCACGTCGGAAGACGAAACCGTCAACAAGTCGTGGGCCGAGGCCTGGGGGCTGCCTGAAGACACGGAGTACTACTACATGCCAGAGTCGGAGGACGAGGAGGAGAGCGCCACGCACATAGCCGAAGGTGTCGTCGTAGGCCGCAAGAACTTCATCCTGGCCAAGGGTATCGGCCTCATCCCCGAGGGCAGCGGCAGCGTCAGCTTCGACAGCGAAGACACGGACAAGGTGGTTGAATTTTCAATGTACAATGCCAACAATCTGGAGAACGTCAGCCCCATCTGGCGCAATGCCACTCAGAATTACACCTACACCTGGCAGGCAAGCTGGAACATGGCGCTGAAGGCCATCTACGTCTACAGCCAGAAGGGCTCGTCGGTAGAAGCCGTCAGCAGTCCCATCCACGAAGTTGCCGGCCATCGTCTTCAGGGCACCTTCAACCTGCAGGGCCAAAGGATTCTTAATTCTAAATCCTCAAGTCTAAATTCTAAAGGTCTCTACATCGTCGACGGCCGCAAGGTCATCGTGAGATAATCATTCTCTGTTTTAATTTTGTACAACGCCGATGTACCATTCGTACATGCCCAATGTACGAAACGTACATCGGCGTTGTACAGAATTTATGCCCACAGGTCGGCACATCTGAAAAACCGCGAAATCCGTGGTAGACTTTTTTATTCATTTTGTCATTGTTCTTGATTTTTTTTCGTACCTTTGCATCCAAGTAGCAACCAATTTAATAAGTCAAGACTATGAACATCATTGAAAGATTTCTGAACTACACCAAGTTTGACACGCAGTCGGCCGAGGAATCCGAGACCGTGCCCTCAACCGCGAAGCAGCTCATCTTCGCACGCTACCTGAAGGAGGAGCTCGAGCGCGAAGGGCTCGAGGAGGTCGAGATGGACGACATGGGATACATCTACGCCACGCTGCCCGCCAACGGCGCCGACAAGGCCCCGGTCGTCGGTTTCATCAGTCACTATGACACGTCGCCCGACGCCAGCGGGGCTGACATCAAGCCGCGCATCGTCAGCAGCTACGACGGCTCTGACATCGTGCTCCACGAGGGCATGGTGCTCTCCCCCGCCCGCTTCCCTGAGCTGCTGCTGCACAAGGGCGAGGACCTCATCGTCACCGACGGTCACACGCTGCTCGGCGCCGACGACAAGGCCGGCATCGCCGAGATCGTGCAGGCCATGGTCTGGCTCAAGGAGCACCCCGAGGTGAAGCACGGCAAGATCCGCATCGCCTTCAACCCTGACGAGGAGATCGGCATGGGCGCCCACCACTTCGACGTCGAGCGCTTCGGCTGCGAGTGGGGCTACACCATGGACGGCGGCGACGTGGGCGAACTGGAATACGAGAACTTCAACGCCGCTGCGGCACGCATCACGGTCAAGGGCATGAGTGTGCATCCGGGCTCGGCCAAGGGCAAGATGGTCAACGCCTCGCTGCTGGCCGCCGAGTTCGCCCTGTCGATGCCTGCCGACGAGCGTCCCGAGACCACTGAAGGCTACGAGGGCTTCTATCATCTGACAGCCATGCAGACGAGCTGCGAGCAGGCCCGCCTGAGCTACATCATCCGCGACCACGACCGCCGCAAGTTTGAGGCCCGCAAGCAATACGTTCTGGACAAGGCGGCGGAGATGAACCGCAAATACGGCGAAGGCACGTTCACGGCCGAAGTGAAGGATCAGTACTACAACATGCGCGAGCAGGTGGAGCCGGTCATGCACATCATCGACCTGGCCAAGAAAGCCATGCTCGTGGCCGGTGTCGAGCCCAAGGTGCAGCCCATCCGTGGCGGCACCGACGGTGCCCAGCTGTCGTTCCGTGGTCTGCCCTGCCCCAACATCTTTGCCGGTGGGCTCAACTTCCACGGTCCCTTCGAGTATGTGCCCATCCAGTCGATGGAGAAGGCCATGCAGGTGGTCATCAACATCTGCCGACTGACTGCAAGATTGAACATTGAACATTGATCATTGAACATTGAACATTGAACATTGATCATTGAACATTGAACATTGAATATTGAACATTGAATATTGAGAGTTCATGGCTGAGTTACCGACAATGATACAGGACCTGGCGCTGATTCTGGTGGTGGCCGGCGTCGTCACCCTTGTGTTCAAGCGGCTCAGGCAGCCGCTGGTGCTAGGCTACATCGTGGCCGGCTTCCTCGTGTCGCCCCACATGCCCTACACCGCCTCAGTGACCGACATGTCGAACATCCACCTCTGGGCCGACATCGGCGTGATGTTCCTCCTGTTCTCGCTCGGCCTCGACTTCTCGTTCAAGAAGATCCTGAAGATGGGGGCTTCGCCGGTCATCTCGACCATCACCATCATCTTCACGATGATGATGCTCGGCGTGCTCGTGGGCCACGGCTTCGGATGGTCGCGCATGGACTGCATCTTCCTTGGGGGCATGCTCGCCATGTCGAGCACCACGATCATCTATAAGGCCTTCGACGACCTCGGCCTGCGCCAGCAGCAGTTTGCCTCGCTGGTCATGTCGGTGCTCATTCTCGAGGATATCCTGGCCATCGTCATGATGGTCATGCTCAGCGCCATCGCCGGCGGCTCCAGCCCCGACGGTGGCCAGATGCTCGGCTCGGTGCTGAAGATCGGGTTCTTCCTGGTGCTGTGGCTCGTCGTCGGCATCTTCGCCATACCGCTGTTCCTGCGCAGCGTGCGGCGGCTCATCAACAACGAGGTGCTGCTCATCGTCGCCCTCGGCCTCTGCTGCGCCATGGCCGTCTTCTCCACGAAGGTGGGGTTCTCCTCAGCCTTTGGCGCCTTCATCATGGGCAGCATCCTCGCCGAGACCATCGAGGCTGAGCGCATCGAGCGCTTGGTGGAGCCGGTGAAGAACCTCTTCGGTGCCATCTTCTTCGTCTCCGTCGGCATGCTTGTCGACCCGCTGATTCTCAAGGAGTATGCCTGGCCCATCATCGCGCTCGTGATGACCATCCTGGTGGGACAGTCGGTCTTCGGTTCGCTGGCATTCATGCTCGGCGGCGAATCGCTCAAGTCGGCCATGCGCTGCGGCTTCTCCATGGCGCAGATCGGCGAATTCTCGTTTATCATAGCTTCGCTGGGCCTTTCGCTCGGCGTCATCAGCGACTTTCTCTATCCGGTGGTGGTGGCCGTATCCGTCATTACAACCTTTCTCACACCTTACATGATACGGCTCGCCACGCCGGTTTACAATGCACTGGAGCCCCACCTGCCCTCGCGGCTCATCCGTGCCCTCAACCACCTCTCCACCAGCCATCCCAACACGACCGAGCAGAGCCTCTGGAAGCGCCTGTTAACCCAGATGACGCTCAACACCATGGTCTACGGCATCCTCTCGGCAGCCGTCGTCACGCTCGTCTTCATGTTCCTCGACCCGCTGCTGCATCACCTGCTGGGGCAGCGCTGGTATGTCAACGCCCTCATCGGGCTCGTCGCCGTAGTGCTCATCGCCCCCTTCCTGCGGGCCATGGTCATGAAGAAGAACCACAGCGACGAGTTCAGGGCCCTCTGGCGTGAGAGCAACAGCAACCGGCCCGCCCTCATCTTCACCATCCTCGTCCGTCTGGTCATT
>JAFTGI010000084.1 GCA_017458195.1 Prevotella sp. | reverse complement strand
GGCGGGCCTGCTGGGCGTCCACCAGGTGCATGTCCAGCGTGCGTGGGTTCTCGATGGCTTGCAGGATGGCTGGCTTCGTAATCTCATGGAACACGATGCGTTTCGTCTTCTGCTCGTCCAGGCCCAGCACTTCGCACAGGTGCCACGAGATGGCCTCTCCCTCGCGGTCCTCATCGCTTGCGAGCCATACCTGTGAGGCTTTCTTGGCCTGCGACTTCAGCTCGCCGACCAGCTTTTTCTTTTCGTCGGGTATCTCGTACTCGGGCTCCATCGTGTGGTCGTCGATGCTCAGCTCGCGCTTCTTCAGGTCGCGGATGTGGCCGTAGCTCGACATCACTTTGTAGTCGTCGCCCAGAAACTTCTCAATCGTCTTGGCTTTTGCCGGCGACTCTACTATGACAAGGTTCTTTTGCATATCTTCTGCGTTCTGTTTATTCGTTTGGGGTGCAAAAGTAAGCAAAAAGTTTTCATATACCTTATTATATATATTTATTTTTAGTTTTCTTAACTAAAAAACGGCGCTGCAGATTCAGCTTCAGCCATCAGAAAAGAAATCTTTCAGGAACAGGCTGACGGCTTTCCGGACACTCTGCAGGCCGAAAGCCTCGGGGCGGACGTCGCCCAGCGGCACCCACTCGAGACTGCCCACGTCGTCGGCGGCGCAGGGGACGGCCTCGTCGTCGACGTCTACGCGGAAAAAGAGGTCGAGCGTGTGTATGTGCATGCCCGCGTAGACATAGATGTTGGGCAGCGAGAACAGATACCTCATCGAGCGGGCCTCGAGGCCGGTCTCCTCGCGCAGCTCGCGGGCCATGCCCTCCTCGGCGGTCTCGCCGTGGTCGCAGAATCCGCCGGGCAGGTCCATCGTGCCGCGGGCCGGCTCCTTGGCGCGCCGCCCTACGAGCAGCGCCCCTCGGCGCACGACGAAAGCCGCCGTGGATGCCGAGGGGTTGCTGTAGAAGACGAAGCCGCAGTCTTCGCAGCGCTTGCTTTTCCAGTTGTTCTCCACCCATCGGTCGCTGCCGCACTTGGGGCAGTGGGTGAAGACTTCGAGTGGATGGTTCATTTTATAACAATAAATTAAACTGTCTGAATACCACGGATTTCACGGATTATACGGATTTTGGATTGTTTCATCTTATCTGAGAAAGAAATTATGGGAAATTAAAGGGAAATTATTTAAACTTCGCAACCTAATTAATCTTAATTTCCCACAATTTCTTTCCAAAACATATTCGTCAGTTACTTGGAAAAATAATCCGTTAAATCCGTGGAATCCGTGGTCGTTTATTTTAATCCGATTTCGCGCAGCAGGCGGTCAGCGTGTCCCCAGCGGTCCATCATAAAGAGGACGTAGCGGATGTCGACGCCGATGCAGCGGGCCAGTTTCGAGTCGAAGTAGATGTCGCTGGAGAGCGAGTCCCAGTTGCCGTCGAAGGCCAGTCCGATGAGCCGGTTGCGGCCGTCGAACATGGGCGAGCCGCTGTTGCCGCCCGTGATGTCGTTGGTCGTCAGGAAGCAGAGGGGCATCTGACCGGCGCCCTCGAGCAGCGGAATCATCTCCGGCTCGACGCGATAATCCTCGATGGAATCGGCCTTTTTCATCTTTTCAACCATGCTCGGCGCCTTGGTCTGCCAGCCCGAGGGCTGTCCGCCGAGGTTGTATTCCTTCACCTGTCCATACGACATGCGGAGCGTGAAGTTGGCGTCGCTGTAGTGGGGCAGGTCCTGCTCCATGCGCAGCTTGGCGTCGCAGAGGTAGCACTCCTGCAGGTCGATGCTGTCGCTGATCTCCTCGATGGCCGAGCGCATGTCGGCCATGTAGGTGGTGAGGCTCAGACCGTACTGCACGCCCAGGTCCTTGAGGAACGATTTCTTGTTGACGTAGATGCGCTTGCCCTTCTGCATCAGGATCGACCGGGCGTAGAGGGCGTCGGCAAAGGCCTGGCAGTCGCCGCCGAACTCGCGGTCGATAATCTCCGTGTAGAAGTCGGGCAGCTCCGAGGCCGCCACGTTCTGGCGGAAGTTGCGCAGCAGCGTGCCGAGCGTCTCGCGGTCGGTGGCCAGGTCCCAGGTGTCGCTGTTGTCCTTGAACTCCACGTACTGACGCTTGCCTTTGCCCTTGGGGCTCATGCCGTTGTGCACACGCAGGGCCCTCGTCGAGAGCTCGTCGGTGCGGCGGAAGGTCTCGATGAAGTTCATGTAGCGCTGCATCACCGGCGTGCGGCCGTCCTGATAGAGGCGCTTCATCTTCGCGAAGTCGAGCTTGTCCTGCAGGTAGCCCGTCTTCTGCTGCCACTGCTGCAGCTGCTGCTCGAAGTGCTCCTTCTGCCTGATGAGTCCGATGCTGTCGATGCATTTGTTCATGCCGATCGAGTTTTTCCAGTAGTTCGACGACTGCGCATACTTAGAGTCATACTTGATGCGCACGGCCTCTGACTGATCCATGTGGCGCTTCATCACCTCCTGCTTCACGCCCCGCACCTGAGCCCGGATGGCGTTCTGCACGTAGCGCTCCTGGATGCCGTAGCTCGACAGGTAGCGGCTCGTCGAGCCGGGATAGCCCATCGTCATCGAGAAGTCGCCCTCCTGATAGCCCTCCATCGACACCTGGGCCCAGTGCTCGGGGTGGTAGGGCACGTTCTTGTCGCTGTATTCGGCCGGGCCGTTGGTCTCGGGGTCGGCGTAGATGCGGAAGACGCTGAAGTCGCATGTCTGGCGCGGCCACATCCAGTTGTCGGTCTCGCCGCCGAACTTGCCCATCGACTTGGGAATAGTGAAGACCAGTCGCAGGTCGGTGAAGTCGCGGTAGGTCGTCGCATAGTATCGGTTGCCCTCGTAGAAAGCCTTCAGCTCCAGGCGCAGCGTCTTGTCCTTTTCCTTTACCTCATTCGACATCACATTCTCGATGGAATCGAGGAAAACGTGGCGTCGCTCGGCGTCCATGTCGGCCAGGCCCTGAGCCATCAGCTCACTGGTGACGTCTTTCTGCTCCACCATGAACGAGACGAACATGTTCTTGTTGGGCAGTTCCTCCTCAAACGACTTGGCGTAGAAGCCGTTGAGCATGTAGTCGTGCTCCACGGTCGAGTGGCTCCGGATGGCCTCGAAGCCGCAGTGGTGGTTGGTAAACACGAGGCCGTCGGGCGAGACGACCACGCCCGAGCAGTAGCCCGAGAAGTTGACCACCGACTTCATGATGGCGTCGTCGGCCTGATAGAGTTTTTCATAGGGCAGCTTGTAGCCCTCCATCTTCATCTGCTCGTAGACGGCCTGCGGCAGGTCATAGAGCGTCCACATGCCTTCGTCGGCCGTGGCGGTGAGTGCAGCTGCCATGGCAGCCAGGGTAACAAAAGTTTTCTTCATCATTGTGATTGTTATTGCTTTTTCGTTGCAAAGGTACGAATAATTGGCTTAACGGCCGCTGAAAAAATCGGAATTATTCATAATGAATGTAAAAATCAGCGATAAAATCGCTATTTATACACTAACTTTGCACCCGATTATTAACAACTAAACGGAAATCAATGGGTGTTCGTGAGACGCGTCAGCGCCGCTGGTCGGCCTTTTTGCTGTTGGCAGTGTTCGTGCCAATGCTGGTCGTGTCGTCGCTCCACGTCCATAGGGTTTCTTCGTCGCCGCTGACCGAGTGCTCGGCCTGCGTCAGTCATCAGTGCACCGGCCACCTGGGGCAGTATTCTGGCAGCGCGATGCACGACTGCGTGCTCTGTCAGGCCCTCTCGCTGGTCTATGTGGCCGTCGGCGCTGTCGTCGTGATGGTCATCGCCCGGGTCAGCCGACTGCATCGTGCCGGCTATGCCGTCAGTCCCGTGTTGCGTGTCCGCGGCATCGTCGGCCTCAGGGCGCCCCCGACAGTTCTTGTTGCTTTTTAGACAACCACGGATTCCACAGATTTAACGGATTACTAATTAATCTGTTTTGGAAAGAAATTGTGGGAAATTAAGATTAATTAGGTTGCGAACTATAAATAATTTCCCTTTAATTTCCCATAATTTCTTTCTCCAAAGAGATATAACAAAAATCCGTATAATCCGCGAAATCCTTGGTAGGGTAGAGAAGAACTTTAGGAATTTAAGCAAATTAAATGTTATGAATCAGCAGAAACAATTATATGTCCTGCTGCTGTTGCTGTGTATGTGCATAGCCTCGGCAGCAGCACCGTCGGCCGTGAAGACCGCCCTGCGCGGCCGCATCACCGACGCTGCCACCGGCGAGCCCGTCGTCGGGGCCAGTGTCTATTTTCCGCAGCTCAAGCAGGGCACCGTCAGCGACCCCGACGGGCGCTATGAGATCACGGGACTGCCCGCGCTCAGGACCACCGTGCAGGTGAGCTACGTGGGCCATCAGACCATCATCGAGACCGTCGACCTGCGCCGGGTGACGAAGCTCGACTTCAAGCTTCAGGAGAACAACGCCATGCTCAGCGAGGTGGTGGTGCAGGGCCTGACGGGCTCGTCGCTGGCCGCCCGCTCGCCGTCGCCCGTCAGCGTGGTCACGCCGCAGGAACTGATGCTCACGGCCTCGACCAACATCATCGACGCTGTGGCCCGCCAGCCGGGCGTCGACCAGCTGACCACCGGCACGGGCATCTCGAAGCCCGTCATCCGCGGCCTGGGCTACAACCGCATCGTCGTCGTCAACGACGGCCTGCGCCAGGAGGGCCAGCAGTGGGGCGACGAGCACGGCATCGAGGTCGACGCACAGAGCGTCCATTCGGTCGAGATTCTCAAGGGCCCGGCCTCGCTCATGTACGGCAGCGACGCCCTGGCCGGCGTACTCGTCATGCACGAGGAGCCCGTCATGCCGCAGGGCACGATGGCAGCTACCGTGGGCGGCGAATACCAGTCTGTCCAGCATCTCTATGACTATACGGCCGACTTCGCCGGCAACCGCGGCGGCGTGGTCTGGAACTGGCGCTGGAGCGAGAAGGACGCCGGCGAATACCGGAACCGGCGCGACGGCCGCGTGCCCGGTTCGCAGTTTCATGAGCAGGCCCTCACCGGCATGCTGGGCCTGAACCGCGCCTGGGGCTACAGCCACCTGAAGCTGTCGGCCTACCACCTGAAGCCCGGCCTCGTCGAGGGTGAGCGCGACGCTGTGACGGGCCGCCTCGAACCGTCGGATGCCTATCAGCAGATCTATCATTACAAGGCCCTGCTCGACAACTCGTTCCTGCTTGGCAACGGCACGCTGAAGGCCCTCGTGGGCTATCAGCAGAACCGCCGCAAGGAGTTTGAGTCGCCTGAAGGCGAGGAATCGGCTTCGCCGAGTGAACGTTCAACGTTCAACGATCACGCGCCGCAGGCGCTCACCGTTCACACGCCGGAGGCGTCCCTCGACTTCCGTCTGCATACGGTGAACTACGACGTGCATTATTTATATCAGGCCCCAGAGCACTGGTCGGTGGCTGCGGGCGTGCAGGGCATGTGGCAGCGGTCGGAGAACCTCGGCGATGAATATCTCATCCCGGCCTACCGACTGTTCGACGCGGGCGTCTTTGCCTCGGCTAACTATGAGCACGACCGGCTGACGCTCAGCGGTGGCCTGCGCTACGACCACCGTCGCCTGCACAGCTATGCTCTCGAGGACGACGGCGAGCCACGCTTCAGCGATTTCCGTCGCAATTTCTCGGGCCTGACGGGCTCCCTTGGCGCCATCTATAACCTCAGTCGGCAGGCCAACCTGCGCCTCAATGTGTCGCGCGGCTTCCGGGCACCGAACATGAGTGAACTGGGCTCCAACGGCGAGCACGAGGGCACCTTCCGCTACGAACTGGGCAACAGCCGGCTGGCCAGTGAAAAGAGCTGGCAGGCCGACCTCGGCGTCGACTACAGCACGGCCGTCGTCTCAACCCAGCTGTCTGTCTTTGTCAGCGACATCAGCGATTTTGTCTACCTGCGCCGCCTCTCGCCTTTGTCCGACCGCTATGAGTATCAGTCGGGCCACGCCCGCTTGTGGGGCGGCGAGGCCGTCGTCGACGTCCACCCCGTGGAGCCCCTGCACTTCGAAAACAGTTTTTCGCTGGTCAACGCCCGTCAGCTGCACCAGCCGGAGGACGCCCGCTGGTTGCCCTTCACGCCCGCCCCGCGCTGGACGAGCACCCTGCGCTACGACATCGTGCGCGACGGCCGCCGCCTGCTCAACAATGCCTTCGCTGCCGCCACCATGACCTGCCATCTGCGCCAGAGCCATGCCCACACCGCCAACGAGACTGAAACGGCGACGCCCTCCTACACCCTCGTCGACCTCTCCGCCGGCACCGACCTCCAGCGCCGTGGCCACCGCCTCTGCACCCTCCTTCTGACCGTCCAGAACCTTTTTGACCGCGTCTACACACCTCACCTCAGCCGCCTAAAATACGCCGAGGACGGCCCCATCGCCGCCCCCGGTCGCAATGTCATCGTGAAGATCCATGTGCCCATTAAACTCCACCCATAGAGCCCAACCCCACCAAGGAGCCCACCCCCGACCCCTCCGCAAGGGAGGGGAGTTTGGTTACTCTGCTGACTATAAAGCTCCCCTCCCTTGGGGAGGGGTTGGGGGTGGGCTTCTTATCCTGATGCTTGCCTGCTGCCTCAACGTTGTGGCGCAGCGCACTGACTACTATTTCAAACCGCTTCACCATGAGTTCGACAGCATCGCCGCCCTCGCCGCCGCCTACGTCTTCGACAACAGTCAGACGGAGCTGCCCGCGGTCTACCTCGACCGCATGGACAGCATTGCCGAGGCGACCGGCCCCGGCCAGTTGCGCGTCAGGGCCAGCCTGTGGCGCATCGAGTGTCAGTGCGACGACCTCGTGCCCGACAGTGTGCTGACCCTGCTCACCGCCCTGACCGCTGATTGCGACAGCACGGCCTTTGCCTACGACTATGCCTACCTGAAATACCAGACGGCCCGCGCCCACGTGCGCAGCGGCGACTTCCTCAGCGGCTACCGCGAACTGCAGCAGGCCCTCAGCTGGCTCGGCAGCGTGCCCGACCACTTCCTGCGCGGCAACATCAACATGCTCCTGGCGCTGCTGTTCCATGACATCCGCGACGACGAGCAGGCCCGCCGCTATCTGTCTGAGGCCCGGCGGCTGTTCACCCTCGCGGGCTATTCACTCAGCCGCACCTACTTCTTCGAGGCGGCCATGACGCAGGACGCCGACGAGGCGATGACCCTCTTCCGTCAGGCCCTCCGCCATGGCGGCAAGGATTGGGCCATGACCTTCCAGGTGCTCACCTACATGAGCACCGCCTTCCTCAATGCCCAGCAGCCCGACAGTGCCGAGACGTATGCCCAGAAGGCCCTGCGCCTGCAGGCAGAAAAACTGCCTGACTACGACCTGCTGCACTACATGGGCACCATCACCCACGTGCAGGTGATGCTCGAACGGGGTCTCTACGACGAGGCCATCAGTCAGCTCGACGCCCTGCAGCCACTGCCCGTCGAGGCCCGCACCGACCAGTGGGCGCGCGACTATTATTATTGTTATGCCTACGCCTACGAGCATCTGGGGGAGGCGGGCGAGGCCCTGCGCTACACCCACCTCTGGCAGGCCTCCGTCGACCGTCTGCAGGCCGACATCGTCAGGCAGAATGTCTCGCGCCAGCAGGCCCTCGACCAGATCCGGCTGCTCGAGAAGGACGCCAAGCTGAGCCGCCAGGCCACGTTCATCGTCGTCATGCTGTTTATTATAGTGGTGCTCGTGGGTGGCGGACTGGCCGTCTACTTCCGCCAGCGCTACCGCATCCGCAAGATCGAGAACCGCGAGCTGCGCAACAATCTGCGGCAGCAGGCGCTCATCAACCAGATGAACCGCCAGAACTTCGAGCGCGACATGCAGCAGAAGGAGTGCGAGATCAGCTCGTCGACGCTCCTGCTGGCCGGCAAGAACGACGTGCTGCAGCAGATCAGTCAGCTCACCAAGCACTTCTACGACCATGACCAGGTGCCCCGCGAGTTCGTGCGCCAGGTGAACCACATCGTCGGCGAGAGCCTGGCCACCGACGACCACTGGGCCCGCTTCAAACTGCAGTTCGATGCCGTCCATCCCGGATTCTTCGTCAAGCTCGGCCAGAAGTTCCCGCGCTTGACAGAGAACGACCTGCGCCTCTGTGCCTACATCCGCATCGGCATGACGTCGAAGGAGATTGCCGAAGTGATGCTCATCACCCATGACAGCGTCAACACCACCCGCTACCGCCTGCGCCGCAAGCTCGGACTCGGCAAGGAAGCCTCGCTCGAGGACTTCATCCGCAGGGTCTGACAGGTCTTTAGCCCCTGAAAGCCGATAGACAATCAATGAACAACCCGCAAAAACCGCGGTTTCATCGCTACATGATTCTGTGATATTGTTTACTTTTGCAATCGATATCTTTTTTATTATTCACCAAAACGGATAGGCTTATGCAAAAGAAAACAATCCTTAGCAAAATGATCGGCGTGGCAGCACTGCTGCTCGCCATGGCCACCGGCACGGCGGCGCAGAGCCGCACGGGCTATGCCTTCAGCGACGACGCCTCGCTGGGCAAGGCCATCTACACCTTCGACTGGGGCGACACGATGGAGAACGTCGTCCAGAAGTATGCCATGGACTTCGGCCAGGTGTCGGGCGGATGCTTCATCGGCGACAAGTTCTACTACGTGGAGTATGCCTACGACATCAGAGTCTATGCCAACGCCATGACGTCGCTGAAATGCTTCGACATGACGACCGAGACCACCACTGAGGTGGCCTCGCTGGCCGGACTCTACGGTACGACCGTGGCCAGCCACTTCGCCTACGACCAGGCCACGGGCACCCTCTATGCCCTCGACGGACTGCAGAACGGCAAGGGCCTGCTGAGCATCGACCTGACCACGGGCAAGGTAGAGGACGTCTGCCGCTTCACGCTCGACACGTGGCCCGAGTCGGCCGTCGTCTTCGGCGACATGTATAAGGACGCCTTCGTCGGACTGGCCTGTAACTACGACGGCGACATGTACGGCGTGACCTACTTCGGCAGCCTCTACCGCATCGACCAGCTGTCGGGCGACTGCACTTTCATCGGCGAGCTCAATCTCTATCAGGGTTTCAGCTATTACAACAACCACTACAGCCTGTTCTTCGACAACGAGAACGACGAACTGTTCTTCCGCAACTACACGTTCAACGCCGGCTACGAGGTGCTGCGCATCGACACCGGCACGGCCCATGCCGAAGTGTTTGCCAAGTTGGCCGCAGGCTCCATCCTCGACGGCATCTGTATCCCTTACGAGGCAGCTGACGCGCAGGCTCCGGCCAAGGTGGGCTCGCTGACCGTCGTGCCCGGTGCTGAGGGCGCCCTCGAAGCCCGGCTGTCGTGGACCAATCCTACGCTGACCTTCGGCGGACAGACCCTCACCGACCTCGACTCGGTGGTGGTGCTGCGCAACGACGTGCTCGTGGCCAGCATCGCGACGAGCACGCCCGGCGCCGCCCAGTCGTGGACCGACACGCCCACGGAGCGCGGCTTCTATACCTATAAGGTGATGGCCGTCAACGGCCACGGCCGCGGCGACCGCCAGATGGCGAAGGTCTTCGTAGGCCCCGGCAACCCGATGCCCGTCACCGGCGTCACGCTGATGAACGAGGACGACATGGCCCGCATCTCCTGGCAGGCCCCGACGAAGGGCGAGAACGACACGTGGATCGACGTCACGGCGCTCACCTACGACGTCGTGCGCTATCCCGGCGAGGTGACCGTGGCCACGGGCATCACCGCGACCACGTGGCTCGACGAGACCATCACCGAGCTGCAGAAGGTCTACTACACCGTCACGGCCCGCACTGCCGACGGCCAGAGCCAGCCGACGGCATCGCCCAGCGTGGTCATCGGCCCGCCCTTCGACGTGCCCCACACGTTTGAGTTCCTCTCGCAGGACGAGTTCGACATCTGGACCGTTCTTGACAATAACACCAACAACTACGCCTGGACATGGAACAGCGCCCTCTACGGCGGTCTGCGCGGTGCCCAGAACAGCTACCACTACGACAACCTGGTGGCCAACGACTGGCTCATCTCGCCCCGCCTCAACCTGAAGGGCGGCCAGCACTACAAGGTGGAGTTCGACGCCCGTCCGGCCAGCAGCAGCGTGCCTGAGATCCTGGCCGTGGCCATCGGCCGCAGTGCCGAGAATGTCCATCTCGACAGCATCGCACAGTTCGACATCCTGGGCAACGACGTCCACCACCTGCGCGTCAACCTGCCCGTCTCGGCCGACGACTGGAGCTACTACGTGGCCTTCCTGCACCGCAGCAACGTGGTGAACTACAACCTCACGGTGGGCAACGTCAGCATCACCGAGGACCATGAGGGCTACATCGCTGGTCGCGTGACCGATGCCAATGGAAATGTCCTCGAGGGCGTCACGGTAAGCACCGCCGACGGGCTCTTTACGGCCACGACCGACGCCGAGGGCAACTACCGGCTCGACTATCTGCCCGCCGCCAGCTATGACCTGAAGGCGACGCTCCTGGGCTATGAGGATCTTGACGTGGCGGGTGTCGCCGTGACCGAACTGACTACCACCACCCGCGACCTGCAGCTCGCAGCCCGTCCCGTGTTCACCCTGCAGGGCACGGTGAAGGACGTGGCCGGCGACCCCGTGGCCGGTGCAGCCGTCATCGTCACTGGCTACAATGACTATGACGCCCTGACCGATGCCGACGGCCACTTTGCCATCAGTCTGTTCCGCAGCAACGACTATCAGCTCGCCGTCACGAAGAACAAGCTCGTCGGCGTGGAGCGCCTGCTCAGCGTCAGCGCCGACACCGACCTGGGCGACATCGTCCTGGAAGACAACGTGAAACCCGTGCGCAGCGTCAGCGTCGAGGAGGATACCGACGTGGCCGTCGTCAGCTGGGAGGCTCCGGTCAACGACGCCGAGGTGCGCCGCGTGGACGACGGCACCTTCACCGCCACCGTGGGCAGCGACAGCTGGTTGATGACGCCCGTCTACGGCGTGGTGCGCCGCGAACCCGCCACGGTGCACGGGGCTCAGTTCTATATTGCCAGCACGCCCACGGCCAGCCACACGTCGGTGACGGTCTATGTGATCGACCTCGACGCTGACGGCGAGCCCACCGACGAACTGCTCTATCAGGGCGTGGCCTACGTCACCGACAACCAGTGGAACACGTTCACCCTGCCGCAGCCCGTCGAGGCACCGCGCGGCTATATGCTGGCCCTCTCGGCCTACAACTACTTAGGCCTGGGCCTCGATGGCGACGGCGACAAGGAGAGGTATCCGTTTGCCGAGCGCATCAACTGCTTCACCAATGACGGCTCTGAGTACACCTATTTGGACGACATGGAGGACGACGTCTACCACCGCAACTTCCTCATCCGTCCGGTCGATGCCCTCTACACCGTGGCTGAGGATGCCGACGCAGCCCGCCACATGGCTTTCGGCCACCGCACCAAGCCCCAGCCGCTCGCGCTGAACGAGGTTGAGCCGATGGTCGTCGACGGTCAGCAGACCGCCGGTCCGCTGAAGACGGTGCAGCGCCGCGTGCGCTACGATGTCTATCGCCTGCCCGCCAGTGCTGCCGACAATAGTGCCGAATGGACCCTCCTGGCCGAGGGCGTCGACGGACGCACCTACAGCGACACGGACTGGACATCGCTGCCGCAGGGCACCCTGCGCTACGCCGTGAAGGCCGTCTATACGGGCGGACTCGTGAGCGAGCCCACCGTCTCGGACAGCATCGGCTGCAAGATGCACACCGTGCTCACCGTTTCGCTGACCACCAACACACCCGATAGCGAGTCGGCCGGCGCGCTCGTCAGCCTCTCCGACGGCACCCACAGCTATCAGGCCACGGCCGACGCTGAGGGCCGTGCCACCCTCAGCAACGTCTGGAAGGCCGCCTATCAGCTGACCGTCACGCTCGACGGCTTCGACGAGCTGACCACGACGCTCGACCTCAGCGCCGACGATGCCTATGACTACAGCGCCGAACTGCAGGAGACGCAGGTCGAGCCCTTCAACCTCATCATCGCCGAGACCGACGAGGGCGAGGCCGACAGCCGCCTGTTCCTCTGGAACTATCCCGACCTGATCAGCGACAGCTTCGAGGAGCACGACGATTTCGCCATCAACTCGCCCGGCCCGCTCGGCTGGCAGTACATCGATGCCGACGGCGACGACACCGGTGCCCTGACCTCGACCACATGGCCCGGCGCCTTCGATCCCATGGCCTACATCGTGTTCAATCCCTACACCACCGTGCCCCCGCTGACGGACATCTACGGTGTGCAGTTCGAGGCCCACAGCGGACAGAAGGTGCTGGCCGACTTTGCCGCCGTTAACGTGGCCAACGACGACTGGCTCATCTCGCCCCGCCTGTTCTTCCAGCAGGACTACCAGCTGAGCTTCTTTGCCAAGAGTGCTTCCTATTACAACACGGAGCGCTTCGACGTGGCCTACTCCACGACGGGCACCGACATCGACGACTTCCAGTTTGTGGCCCAGAACGTCTATGCCTACAGCTCATGGGCAGAGTATAAGTACGACATTCCCGCCGACGCCCGCTACGTGGCCATCCGCTGCACCAGCGACGGCCAGCGCATCTTCATGCTCGACGACGTGTCGATGGGTCTGCCGCAGGCTGCACCTGCCCGCATGAGCCGCGTGCGCCGCGCACCCCTGGCCGACGGTGCCTTCGAGGTCTATCTCGACGGCGAGCTCGTTGCCCGCACCAGCGACACCCGCCTGACGCTTGAGCACCTGACTGACGGCTGGCATACGGCCGGCGTCGTGGCTGCCTACACCTCGGGCCGCACGCAGATGAGCACCGTTAGCTTCCTCATTGGCGACGATGCCACTGGCATTTCTGCAATGGACAATGGGCAGTTGACAATTGACCATTATTTCGACCTGCAAGGGCGCCGTGTCAGTTCTCAAAGGTCGGGCGCTAAGTCTCGCGGCGTCTACATCAGCCAGGATCGCCGCAAGGTGGTCGTGAAGTAAAAAAACCACTGACTTGATAAGTGAAAGAGGGTGTGTCAAAAAGCACTCTTATGACTAAAATCTTTCTAAGCGATCCTTCGCTGTCGGAGAAGTGGTACTTCAAAAATTGAGAAACGGTACTTCTCGAGAGTAATATAGGGGTATATTACTTTTAAGAAGTACCGTTTTGTAATCTAAGTGATGCTTATTGGCCAATAAAGAACCGCATCATTTTCAACTGGCTTTTTGGACTGATCCGAAATAACGGCCCACTACGGGCAGTGAACTGAGCGGCATGTCGCGGCGCACGACGACGGCAACGAAGAACACGATGATGAGGGTGTTCAGACCGACGGCGGCCCAGACGGGCAGGTCGCGGTTGATGATCGTCATGGGCACGAAGAAGACCATCGTCAGGCCCACGTAGAAGCCGATGTCGCGCAGCGGATAGTCAATCTTGTAATAGTGCTGGCCGATGAAATAGCTGAGCAACATCGACACGGCGTAGGCGACAAAGCCGGCCCATGCGCAGGCCATATAGCTAAAGCGCGGGATGAGCAGCACGTCGAGCACGATGAGAACGAGGGCGCCGATGCCGGAGAAGTAGGCGCCCCAGATGGTGCGGTCGGTGAGCTTATACCAGAATGAGAGGTTGAAGAACACGCCGAACATAATCTCGGCGGCCATCACGATGGGCACCACGCGCAGGCCCTCCCAGTAGCTACGGCCGATGATGAACTTGAGCACGTCGAGGTAGCCGACGACGCAGAGGAAGGCCAGCAGGGTGAAGATGACGTAGTACTTCATCGCCTGGGCGTAGGTCTCGCGGTTGTCTTTGTCTTTCGACTTACCGAAGACGAAGGGCTCGTAGGCAAAGCGGAAGGCCTGCGTGATCATGACCATGATCATCGCAATCTTGATGCAGGCGCCGTAGATGCCGAGCTGCGTGCGGGCTTCCTCGACCGAGCCGTCGTAGAGGTAGGGGAAGAGGATCTGCGAGGCGGCCTGGTTGAGCTGTCCGGCCACGCCCATGACGAGCAGCGGCCACGTGTAGCTGAGCATGCGGCGGCAGGCCTGGGCGTCGAAGCCGAAGCGGAAGCCGCGCAGCTCCCGCCAGAGCATGAGCAGCGTCGCGAGCGTGCAGATGAGGTTGATATAGAAGACGTAGCCCACCTGGAGTGTGAACTGCTCGTCGTAGATGCCGAAGGGATCCCACTGCAGCTTAGGCAGCACGATGAGGTAGAGCACGTTGAGCGTGATGTTGAGCAGGATGTTGATGATCTTCAGCATGGCGAACTTCACCGGCCGGTGCTGATAGCGCAGGTAGGCGAAGGGGATGGCCGTGAAGGCGTCGATGGCCACGGTGACGTACATCACGCCGACGTACTCTGGGTGGTCGCCGTAGCCGATGGCCGCGGCAATGGGCTGCAGCAATAGTAACACCACGACGATGGACAGGAGCGACGTCGTGGCCAGCATGCGCAGGGTGGTGGAGTAGATGCGCTGTGGCTGTTCGCCCTCGCGGTTCATGAAGCGGAAGAAGGTGGTCTCCATGCCGAACGTGAGCAGGATGATGAGGATCGACACGTAGGCGTAGACGTTCGTGATGACGCCGTATTCGCCGCCGGAGGCCGCGAAGCGGGCGGTCTGGATGGGCACCAGCAGGTAGTTGATGAATCGGGCGACGATGCTCGACAGTCCGTAGATGGCCGTGTCCTTGGCCAGGGATTTCAGGTTTGCCATGAGGTTATTATTTGGTAGGTTCGGTAGGTTTGGTAGGTTCGGTAGGTTTGGTAGGTTTGGTAGGTGCTGTAGGGTTGTCATTACTGCACCTACCAGACCTACCGAACCTACTCCACTTACCAGTGCTGTCATATCCGTAGCCACGGCTATCGGTGCGGGCGCGGTAACGCTGCTCCTTGATGCCTCCTTCGCGGAGGAATTTCTCGTCCTGCCAGTCGATGAGACCGCGGATGAGGGCCAGCGTCTGGTGGATGACTATCAGTGCGATGTTGGCGATCTCCTCGGCACTGCGCCCAGCAATCTGACGCTGGTAGTAGACCGTGTCGTTATGGCGTTTGAAGAGTGGCTGGCAGACGATATATTTCTCGTGGTGGGGGCCCCATATCTCATGCTGGTGCGAGCGTAGGTAGTCGCGGAAGTCTTCTTTCAGTTCCTCCAGGCTGCCCTTGGCGACGACGGTGAGCTTATGTTCTATCTCTGTGGAGCCTTCAGCGTCGCTATATCCCTCGACGATGTTCTGCTTGCCTGAACGGGCGGCCTGTTCCATCTGGTCGACGGTGCGGTCGTGGCTGCGGTCCATGAAATGATTAATGAAATAGTAAGTAATATCATAGACGCACTCTGCTTTTTGGAAAGCAAGTAGGGTGCGGTAGCTGTCGGGTTTCTTTTGATTGTAGTTCATTTTTTGTAGGTTTGGTAGGTTCGGTAGGTTTTGTAGGTTCGGTAGGTTTTTTGTAGGTTCAGTAGGTTTTGTAGGTTCAGTAGGTTTTGTAGGTTCTGATGCTTACTGCACCTACCAAACCTACCAGAAACCTACCCAAAGAACATATAGCAGATGCTGATGGCTGCGATGATGCCGGCCAGGTCGGCAAGCAGGCCGCAGGCGACGGCATGACGGGTATAGCGGATGCCGACGCTGCCGAAGTAGACGGCTAATATATAAAAGGTGGTGTCGGTGCTCCCCTGGAAGATGCAACTCAGCCGCCCGACGAACGAGTCGGCACCGTAGGTGGTCATCGCATCGACCATCATGCCGCGGGCACCGCTGCCCGAGAGCGGTTTCATCAGGGCCGTCGGCAGCGCCGCCACGAAGTTGGTGTCAAGCCCCACGGCCTCCACGCACCATGCAATGCCCCCGATAAGTGCATCCATGGCCCCCGAGGCGCGAAAAACGCCGATTCCAACGAGGATGGCCACCAGATAGGGGATGATCCTGACGGCCGTCGTGAAGCCGTCCTTGGCCCCCTCGATGAAGGCGTCGTAGACATTCACCTTTTTTAGCACCCCAGCAACGATGAAACCGACGATTATTGTCATCAAAAGTATGTTTGCGATGCTCGTTGACCACAGGTTCATCGACTCGGAATCCAACTGCGAGAAGCCCCAGATGACGGCGGCCACGAAGGCGCACATGCCGCCCAGGGTGAGCAGCATCGTGCGGTTGAGCAGGTTGATGCGCTGATAGAGCGACGTGACGATGATGCCTGCCAAGGTCGAGAAGAACGTGGCCAGCAGGATAGGCACGAAGATGTCGGTCGGCTGCGCGGCCCCCATCTGCGCCCGGTAGACCAGGATCGACACGGGGATGATGGTCAGTCCGCTCGTGTTGAGCACCAGGAACATGATCATCGGGTCGGAGGCCGTGTCCTTCTTCGTGTTCAGTTCCTGCATCTGCTCCATCGCCTTGAGACCAAGTGGCGTGGCGGCGTTGTCGAGCCCCAGCATGTTGGCCGCGATGTTCATGAAGATCGAGCCCGTCACGGGGTGACCCTTCGGAATCTGCGGGAACAGTCGCGTGAAGACCGGACTGAGCAGCCGGGCCAGCACGTTGACCACGCCGCCCCGCTCGCCGATCTTCATCACGCCGAGCCAGAGAGACAGCACGCCCGTCAGTCCGAGCGAAATCTCAAACGCGGTTTTCGACGACGCGAATGTCGAGTCCATCATGGCCGGAAACACCTCGAAGTCGCCGAGGAAAATCAGTTTCACCAGCGCCACCACGAAGGCGATGATGAAGAATGCAATCCAAATATAATTCAATACCATAGCACCTTCTATATAACTAAATCTTAACGCATTGACAATCAGAAGCAAGCGCATGTAGCACTTTCGTTCTGTAGCCGCAGG
>JAFTGI010000083.1 GCA_017458195.1 Prevotella sp. | reverse complement strand
CGGGCACGTTCACCGTCAGCCGTGAGAAGATCACGATCCTCGAGGCGTTGGCTCAGGCTGGCGACCTGACCATCTACGGCCAGCGCAAGAATGTTCAGCTCATCCGCGAGGATGCCACCGGCAAGAAGACCATCTATCAGATCGACCTTACCGATGCCAACATCATTAATCAGCCTTACTACTATCTGCAGCAGAACGACCTAATTTATGTGACGCCCAACAAGGTGAAGGCGCAGAACTCAGCTGTCGGCAGCATGACAACCCTTTGGTTCTCGGCCACGTCGATTCTCATCTCGCTGACCTCGCTGCTCTACAACATTTTGAAGTAGGAACATAAAAAGAGATTGGATGTCCGACTGGCTCCAATCTCTCTTTTTTTTAGAAACATTTAAGTTAAATAGTTTATGTGTGGAATCGTTGGATATCTGGGGAAGCGTGAGGCTTTTCCCATACTCATCAAGGGCCTGCGTCGTCTCGAATATCGCGGCTACGACAGCGCTGGAGTAGCATTGCTCAATGGCGAGCAGCAACTGAATGTCTACAAGACGAAGGGAAAGGTCGACAACCTCGTTGACTATTGCTCCGAGAAGGACACGACCGGGACCGTCGGCATCGCCCACACCCGGTGGGCTACCCACGGCGAACCGTCGAGCCGCAACGCCCATCCTCATTATTCCGAGTCGAAGAACCTGGCCATCATCCATAATGGCATTATCGAGAATTATGCCGACATCAAGAAGAACCTGCAGGCCAAGGGCGTCAAGTTTGTGAGTGACACCGACACGGAGGTGCTCGTCCAGCTCGTGGAATATATCATGGTCAAGAAAAACCTCGACCTGCTCACCGCCGTGCAGGTGGCGCTCCATCAGGTGTTCGGTGCCTATGCCATTGCTATCATCGACAAGCGCGACCCGCTGCAGATCATCGCTGCGCGCAAGCAGAGTCCGCTGGTCGTCGGCATTGGCGACGGCGAGTTCTTCCTTGGCTCTGATGCCAGCCCCATCATCGAGTACACCGACCGCGTGGTCTACCTTGAGGACGGCAACATCGCAGTGCTCCGCCTCGGCGAGGAGCTCCGGGTGGTCAGCATCCTCGGCGAAGCTCAGGAGCTGGTGGTCAAGAAGGTCGACATCAACCTCGGCCAGATTGAGAAGGGCGGCTATCCACACTTCATGCTGAAGGAAATCTTCGAACAGCCCGAATGCCTGACCAACTGCATGCGCGGCCGCATCAATGTCGAGGCGGACCACGTGACGCTCTCGGCACTCATCGACTATCGGCGTCAGTTGCTCGCGGCCAAGCGCATCGTCATTGTGGCCTGCGGCACGTCGTGGCATGCCGGACTCATCGGCAAACAGATCATCGAGACGCTATGCCGCATACCCGTCGAGGTGGAATATGCCTCGGAGTTCCGTTATCGCAACCCCGTGGTCAGCGAGGACGATGTGGTCATCGCCATCTCACAGAGCGGCGAGACGGCCGACACGCTGGCCGCCGTTCAGCTGGCCAAGGAGAAAGGGGCCTTCATCTATGGCGTCTGCAATGCCATCGGCTCGTCTATTCCCCGCGCTACCGACACCGGCACCTATATTCACGTAGGACCGGAAATCGGCGTGGCCTCCACCAAGGCCTTCACGGGGCAGGTCACGGTGCTCACGATGTTTGCGCTGGCCCTGGCCGATGCTAAAGGCACCATCAGCCGCGACGATTATCTGCATGTCGTGAAGGGGCTCAGCGAGATACCTGCAAAGATTGAGGAGGTGCTCAAATCCAACGACAAGGTGGCCGACCTGGCCCGCACCTTTACCTATGCCCATAATTTCCTCTACCTCGGACGCGGGTTCAGCTATCCCGTGGCCCTTGAGGGCGCCCTGAAACTGAAGGAAATCTCGTATATCCACGCTGAGGGCTACCCCGCAGCCGAGATGAAGCATGGCCCCATTGCGCTGATCGACAGCGACATGCCTGTCGTCGTCGTTGCCACGCATAATGCTATGTACGAGAAGGTGCTCTCGAACATTCAGGAGATCAAGGCCCGGAAGGGTAGGGTGATTGCCCTTGTCACGCGCGGCGACCTGACGATTGCGAAGATTGCCGACGAGGTGATTGAGCTGCCTGAGGTCATGGAGTGCCTGGAGCCCCTCGTCGCTACCATCCCGCTCCAGCTGCTCGCCTACCATGTGGCCGTCTGCAAGGGCAAGGATGTAGACCAGCCGCGCAATCTGGCCAAATCGGTCACCGTTGAATAATTATTTGGGATATTGATCGTGTCTTGAAGGGTGCTGGAGTGTCCTCTCAATTTTCGTACAGTGCCGATGTACGAATCGTACATGACCGATGTACGAAACGTACACCGCCGGTGTACAAAAATTAGAACCGGAGTTCTGACGTGCCTTTCAGGGTGATTATTTTTTAGTTTTATATTGATATAAATGCAGTTTCTCGTCGTCCTTCTGTACATGATGATGGTTGCCTCTCCGGTTGAGGCCCAGGTGAACACCTCGCAGCATTGGCGTGACTCGCTTGCTGTCCTGAACGATCTGATTCGCCGCGAACCACTGTCGGTCGACCTGCGCCTGCGCAAGGCTGCCGTCAACATCGAGCTCGGTCAGCTGGATTATGCTGCTGAGGAATATGGACGTGTGCTCGAACTGGATCCTGACAACCTGACGGCTCTCTATTTCCGCGCTTATGTCTACAATCAGGAGCGGCGCTTCGACCTGGCGCGCAATGACTATGAGGCCATCCTCAGCCGCGTGCCCCGCCATTTTGAGGCCCAACTGGGGCTGGCGATGGTGAAGCGCCAGATGGGGCGCACCACTGAGGTGGTCGACGACCTGAACCAGCTGGTGCAGATGTTTCCTGACTCGGCTGTGGCCTACGCTGCCCGGGCTGGCTTCGAGCGTGAGCAACAGAAGCTCGAACTGGCGCTCTACGATTGGGACGAGGCCATCCGCCTTGCGCCCGGGAATGCTGAGTTCGTTGTTTCCAAGGTCGACGTCCTGCTGATGCTCAAGCGGAAGAAAGAGGCACGCCGCGAAATAGAAAGCGCCATAAGGCGTGGGTTGCCTCGTGGCGCTTTCAGGGATTGGATTGAGCGTTGCCGCTAATGTAATTCTGAGGCGTTGCGAATCGTAATGTCCCGCTGCGGGAATGGTATCTCGATGCCATTCTCACGGAGCGTGGCGTAGACGCATTTCAGCACGTCGCTGACCACGTACGCTTTCTTCACGGCGTCTGACCATACGAACAGCTTGAAGTCGACGCTCGAGTCGCCCATGTTGCCGACCACCGCCTTGGCCTTCTTCTTGGGATCCATCCACTGGTGGTGCATGTTGTTGACGGCATCCTCAACCACCTTAGTCACCTCCTTCAGGTTCGAACCATAAGCCACGCCGAACGGGATGGAGGCCAGCACGTAGCCGTGATTCTTGGTCAGGTTCTTGTAGTTCTTGGCAAACAGCTGACTGTTCTGGAAGGTGATGACCTCGCCGTAGAGCGACTCAATCATCGTCGACGTGTAGCTGATGGACGACACCTTGCCCATCGTTCCGTCCACCTCAATCCAGTCGCCCACCTTGATGCGGCCGGCCATCAGCGAGGCACCGTAGTAGATATTCTCAATGATGTCCTTCGAGGCAAAACCGATACCTGTCGACAGACCGCCTGAGATAGCCAGCAGCCAGGTGACGCTGATATGAAGCAGAGAGAGCGAGACCAGCAGCCAGATGCCCCAAACGAGCACTTGGATGACATTGCGCCCCATCACCTCGCGGCTGGCGGCCGTCGTCGGATCCTGCTGGTCAAAGTGGAGACGCATGAACGACAGGACGGTCCGCGACACGTAGGAGAACATGAACCACAGGTTGATGACCATCGCCAGCTTGATGATGCTGACTTTCAGGTTGGGCAGGTCGATGTAGTTCTTGTTGAACACCTGCCAGCAGAGGTCGCTCAGGTTGAAGATCCGGGCCGCCCAGTAAACCGACAGCATCACCGAACTCACACCAAGGACGGGTAGCAGCACCTTGTAGATGAGCAGAAAGAACCAGCTCTTGGTGATGGGCTTCTCCAAATAGTCGTGGCGCTCGCCGTAGAGCTTCAGGTATTGGCTCAGGCAGGTGATGGTCAGTATGCAGGTCAGCTGCATGATCCACCAGATTAGGATCTGCACGGCCAGCAGCGTGTAGCCCATCCATGAGCATACGAGCGACACGACGAATATTACCAGCGAAATGTAGGTGTAAGTGATGTCCGACTTGGGAATGTTCTGGTTGTGACGGCGTATCACGTTCCACTGCCAGAAGGTGCAAATCAGCAGGATCGGCGGGAATACCATGTTCACCAGCTCATTGGGTATCAGTATGATGCGGAACACGATGACCAGGAACCCCATCACAATCAAGGGCGAATAGATGCGGAATGCGCTCTTGATCTGGTCGCCGCTGACGCGCAGCAGCAAGGAAATGAGGATGACGCTCAGCAGCCATGCATATTCGATAAGCAGACTGCTGGCCATGATGTAGAAATTCTGCTGGAGCGTCGCGCGCAGCAATCCCATGATGGCTGCAAAGGTGATGGTCGTAGTCGCCATGATGATGCAGGCGCGCTTCTTCATGAATTCATCCGTGTGCAGGCGCTTGGGCATAAAACGGAAGGCAAGCTGGTTGAGCAGCACGGCCACGATGATGTAGAAGCCGATCATCAAGAATAGACGCAGAATCACGGTGCTGTCCCAATCGGACTTCTGCTTGCTCGGCTTGTATTTCTCGTTGACGGTGGCATTCGTCTCGGCCAGCTTCTCGCGGAAATGGCGAAGCACTGAGAAATAGTTCTCGCCGCCATTCATGAAGATACTCGTCTGAATGTCGGTGTAGCGCTTGTTGGCATAGTCGTTCAGGTTCTTCAGACGCTGCTCTGTCATCTCGTAGAAACTGACGTATTCCGCAACCTGAGCGCGGTTCTCCTCAAGCGTGTTCTTGATGCTGGTCGATAGGGTGAGGCACACCGTACGGTCCGTCTGGGCCTGATTGCTGAGCATGCTGGGACGCATGGCTTTCAGACTGTTCACCAGACTGTCGTATTTGGCTATCTCGTCGTCTGCATTCACTATAAACGATGCAAAGGGCAATTGCTGACGCTGGAATTCTGCATATTGCTCCGTAGCCTCATGGCAGGCATAGGTCAGGTCAAATACGTAGTTGGGATGCTGCGAATAGAGCATCAGCGAGTTCTGGTTGCTGCGCTTCATGGTCTCGTGAAGCTGCAGGACAATTTTGCGGGTCTGCTCCTTTCGGTCTTCTGCTTGGCTGGTCAGCTCTTGGTGATATTCGGTCAGCTCCGACCGGAGCACACGCAGCGTCTGCTCCAAATTCTTTTCCTTCAGGACGGCAAAGCTTTCTGCAAAGACAAACAATGCCAGAAGAATCATTATACCTTTTCTCTTCATTCCTTTATATATATAATATAATGTATAGGTCTGCAATACGGCTTCTATATAACTAAATCTTAACGCATTGACAATCAGAAGCAAGCGCATGTAGCACTTTCGTTCTGTAGCCGCAGGATTTTAGCCTGCAACCGTTCGATAGAGCGATCCAGTACTTGCTTCCTGTGTTTGTTGTATATCG
>JAFTGI010000082.1 GCA_017458195.1 Prevotella sp. | reverse complement strand
GACGGTGCAAAATTAATCATTTTTTTTCGAATAGCAGTGGCATTTTGCAAATAATTCTTTTGCTTCATGGCAATTTCTTGGCGAAAAGCACAGATGCTGCAGAAAGTTTCTTTTCTCTGTGGGCTGAAGTGTGCATCTTTTGCGTTAAAAAATCGTAATCTTGCAAGTTTGTCGGCTTTTATGAGTACCTTTGCACCCCAAAACGAAAATAAATATAAAATAAGGTATAAGAAAAGATGAATATCAAGTTTGAAAGTGCCGACAAAATCAATGGCCTGATGACCATCACCATTGAGCAGGCAGACTATCAGGAACAGGTAGACAAGAAGTTGAAGGACTATCGTAAGAAGGCCCAGATTCCCGGTTTCCGTCCGGGCATGGTGCCTATGGGACTCATCAAGAAGCAGTATGGCACAGCCGTCAAGGTCGACGAGGTGAACCGCGTGCTGGGCGAGAAGCTCTATGAGTATATCCGTGAGAACAAGATTCAGATGCTGGGCGAGCCCCTGCCCAACGAGGGCCAGGTGCCCCAGGACCTGCAGGGCGACGGCCCCTTCGAGTTTAAGTTCGACATCGCCGTGGCTCCCGAGTTCACGGCTGAGCTGACGGCCAAGGACAAGGTGGACTACTACAGCATCGTGGCCGACGACAAGCTCATCGACGAGCAGGTGCAGATGTTCGCATCGCAGGCCGGCGAGTTCGTCGAGGCTCAGGAGTGGAGCGGCAACGACACCCTGAAGGGCGACCTGCGCCAGCTGGACGCCGAGGGCAACACGCTCGAGGGCGGCATCGAGGTCGAGGGCGGCCTGGTGATGCCCAGCTACGTGAAAGGTGAAGACGAGAAGAAGAAGTTCGACGGTGCCAAGCCCGGCGACATCATCATCTTCAACCCCAAGAAGGCCTATCCCGACAACGACGCCGAGGTGGCCGCCCTGCTGAAGAAGCAGAAGGACGAGGTGAAGGACCTGGAGAGCGACTTCTCGTTCCAGGTGACTGAGATCCGCCACTTCCAGCCCGCCGCCATCGATGAGAAGCTGTTCGAGCGCGTCTTCGGTGAGGAGTGCAAGACTGAGGCTGACTTCCGCCAGCGCATTGCCGACGGACTGAAGGGCCAGCTGGCCGGCAACAGCGACTATAAGTTCCTGCTGGACGTGCGCCAGTATGTTGAGAAGAAGGTCGGCGAGGTCGAGTTCCCCGAGGCCCTGCTGAAGCGCGTCATGATTAATAATAATAAGGATAAGGGCGAGGAGTATGTCGAGAAGAACTTCAAGGCTTCGATCGCCGAGCTGAAGTGGCACCTCATCAAGGAGCAGCTCGTCGCCCAGACCGGCATCAAGGTTGAGGACGCCGACCTGAAGCTCATCGCCAAGGATGCCATCCGCCAGCAGTTTGCCCAGTACGGCATGAACAATGTGCCCGACGACATGCTCGAGCAGTATGCCGACGAGCAGCTGAAGAAGCGCGAGAACGTGGAGAACTTCGTTGAGCGTGCCATCGACGTGAAGCTCACCCAGGCCCTGAAGCAGGTGGTGAAGCTGAACACGAAGGAGGTGACCCTCGACGAGTTCAACAAGATGATGCGCGGCGAAGAATAATAGCCCCGACGCTATCGTTTTCCCCGAATCGCTTGCCGGTTCGGGGATATTTTTTTGTAATAAGGGAAACATTTTTCGAAAAAAAACAAAAAAAAGATGGCGGTCTCAGTTTTTTTTATTAAATTTGTAACTCCAAATCAAAAGAGGCTAAGAATATTATGAACGATTTCAGAAAATATGCAACCCGCCACCTGGGTATGAACAGCCAGGTGCTCGACGACGTGATCAAGGCTCAGGCCCAGTATCTCAACCCCTACATCCTGGAGGAACGCCAGTTGAACGTCACGCAGATGGACGTCTTCAGCCGCCTGATGATGGACCGCATCATCTTCCTCGGCACGCAGATTGACGACTACACCGCCAACACCCTGCAGGCGCAGCTGCTCTACCTCGACTCGGCCGACCCCGGCAAGGACATCTCCATCTACATCAACTCGCCCGGCGGCAGCGTCTCGGCCGGACTGGGCATCTACGACACCATGCAGTTCATCACCAGCGACGTGGCCACCATCTGCACGGGCATGGCCGCCTCGATGGCTGCCGTGCTGCTCGTGGCCGGCCAGGA
The DNA here is from genome assembly GCA_017458195.1 of Prevotella sp. GTDB lineage: Bacteria > Bacteroidota > Bacteroidia > Bacteroidales > Bacteroidaceae > Prevotella. Next base: position 3,639 of record JAFTGI010000082.1, on the reverse strand, counting down.
GGGCAAGCGCTCGGCGCTGCCTCACAGCCGCGTGATGATCCATCAGCCGCTGGGCGGCGTGCAGGGTCAGGCCAGCGACATTGAGATCGAGGCCCGCGAGATTCAGAAACTGAAGAAGGAACTCTATACCATCATTGCCGAGCACTCGCACACTGACTACGACAAGGTGTGGCGCGACTCTGACCGCAACTACTGGATGACGGCAGAGGAGGCCCGCGAGTACGGAATGATTGACCAGGTGCTGACGAAGAAATGAAGAAGACGTGTAACTTCTGTGGAAGAAGCGACAAGGAAGTAAAACTGCTCATCTCCGGCATCAACGGCTACATCTGCGAGGACTGCGCAGCGCAGGCCTATCAGATCGTCCAGGAGTCGGACCTGCTGAAGGCCGCCAAGCCCAAGGCCAATGCCAAGGACCGACTGATGGATGTGCCTAAGCCGGTTAAGATCAAGGACTATCTGGATCAGTATGTCATCGGGCAGGACGAGGCTAAGCGCTACCTCTCGGTGGCCGTCTACAACCACTACAAGCGTCTGCAACAGCCGAAGGATGCGGCCGACGGCGTGGAGATCGAGAAGTCGAACATCATCATGGTGGGCTCCACCGGCACGGGCAAGACGCTGCTGGCCCGCACCATAGCTCGCTTGCTCGACGTGCCCTTCACCATCGTCGACGCAACGGTCTTCACCGAGGCCGGCTATGTGGGCGAGGACGTGGAGAGCATCCTGACACGACTGCTCCAGGTGGCCGACTACGACGTAGCGGCAGCCCAGCGGGGCATCGTCTTCATCGACGAGATCGACAAGATTGCGCGCAAGCAGGACAACCCCTCGATCACCCTCGACGTCAGCTGCGAGGGCGTTCAGCAGGGACTGTTGAAACTGCTCGAGGGCACGACGGTCAACGTGCCGCCCAAGGGTGGGCGCAAGCATCCCGACCAGGATTATATCCAGGTGGACACGCGCAACATCCTCTTCATCTGCGGCGGTGCCTTCGACGGCATTGAGCGCAAGATTGCGCAGCGCATGAACACCCACACCGTGGGGTATAACTCGGTGCAGAATGTCAGGAAAATTGACAAGAACGACCTCATGCGCTATGTGCAGCCGCAGGACCTGAAGTCGTTCGGACTGATACCCGAAATCATCGGCCGACTGCCGGTGCTCACCTATCTGAACCCGTTGGACCGTGAGGCTCTCCACCGGATTCTGACTGAACCGAAGAACTCAATAGTAAAGCAGTACAAGAAACTTTTCAGCATGGACGGCATCGAGCTGACCTTCACCGAGGAAGCGCTCGATCTGATTGTCGACAAGGCTGTGGAGTACAAGCTCGGAGCCCGCGGGCTGCGCTCCATCGTGGAGAATATCATGATGGACGCCATGTTCGAAATACCATCAAAGCATGTAAAGACATTTGAAGTGACACGCGAGTATGCTCAGGAACAGCTCGACAAGTCGCATCTGAATTAACGAAAGCCTATGACCGCAAAGAATAATCTGACAGAAGCCCTGAAGCGATACTTCGGTTTCGACACCTTCAAGGGCGACCAGGAGGCCATCATCCGAAACCTGTTGGCTGGCAACGACACGTTCGTGCTGATGCCGACGGGTGGTGGCAAGTCGCTGTGCTATCAGCTGCCGTCGCTGCTGATGGACGGCGTGGCCGTCGTCATCTCGCCGCTCATCGCGCTGATGAAGAACCAGGTGGACTTCATCACCCATCTGAACGAGCATGAGGGGGTGGCCCACTACCTGAATTCATCGCTCAACAAGGCCGCCATCGACCAGGTGAAGGCTGACATCAAGAGCGGGCTGACGAAGCTGCTCTATGTGGCCCCGGAGTCGCTCACGAAGGAGGACAATGTCGAATTTCTGAAGTCGGTCAAGGTCTCGTTCTATGCGGTCGACGAGGCTCACTGCATCTCGGAGTGGGGACATGACTTCCGGCCGGAGTATCGACGGATCCGCCCCATCATCAATGAGATCGGCGCTGCTCCCGTCATTGCCCTGACGGCCACGGCCACCGACAAGGTGCGCACGGACATCAAGAAGAACCTGGGCATCATCGATGCCGCTGAGTTCAAGAGTTCGTTCAACCGCCCGAACCTGTACTATGAGGTGCGCCCCAAGACCAAGGATATTGACAAGGACATCGTGCGCTTCATCAAGCAGCATCCCGGCAAGAGCGGCATCATCTACTGTCTGTCGCGCAAAAAGGTGGAGGACCTGGCCGAAGTGCTGCAGGCCAACGACATCAAGGCTGCCTGCTATCATGCCGGTCTGGAGTCGGCACTCCGCTCGCAGACGCAGGATGATTTCCTGATGGAGAAGATCGACGTCATCGTGGCCACCATCGCCTTCGGCATGGGCATCGACAAGCCCGACGTGCGCTTCGTCATTCATTACGACATCCCCAAGTCGCTTGAAGGCTATTATCAGGAGACGGGCCGCGCCGGTCGCGACGGCGGCGAGGGCCTCTGCATCGCATTCTATAGCTATAAGGACCTGCAGAAGCTTGACAAGTTCATGGAGGGCAAGCCCGTGGCCGAGCAGGACATCGGCCGGCAGCTGCTGCAGGAGACGGCCGCCTACGCCGAGACGAGTGTCTGCCGGCGCAAGATGCTGCTCCATTACTTCGGTGACCAGTATCCGAAGGACAATTGCGGTAATTGCGACAACTGTCTGCATCCCGTTACCAAGATCGAGGCCCGCGACCAGCTCGTGACGGCCCTCAAGGCTATCCTGGCTATCAAGGAGAACTTCCGCAGCGACTATGTCATCGACTTCATCACCGGGCGTGAGACCGATGAGATCGTGGCTCATCATCATGACGAGCTCGACGAGTTCGGGTCCGGCGAGGACGACAATCCGAAGATTTGGAATCCCGTCATCCGGCAGGCCCTCATTGCTGGCTATCTGAAAAAGGAGGTGGAGAACTACGGACTGCTGAAGGTCACGGCGGCCGGCAAGCGCTTCATTGACGACCCGCATTCGTTCATGGTCGTCGAGGACCATGAGTTCAGCGACGACGAGGATGTGGCTGACGGAGGCACCAGCGCGCTCGACCTGACACTTTCGGCCATGCTGCAGGACCTGCGGCGCCGTTGGTCGCGCAAGCTGGAACGGCCGCCCTACGTCATTTTCCAGGATGTCAGCATCGAGCAGATGGCCACCGACTACCCCGTGACACTCGAGGAGCTGAAGAACATCCAGGGCGTGGGCGACGGCAAGACACGCCAGCCATACGCGAAGGAGTTCGTTGAGCTGATTAGGAAGTACTGTGAGGAGAACGACATCGAGCGGCAGGCTGACCTGCGTGTGCGCACCAAGGCCAAGGACTCGATGCGCAAGCTGAAGATCATCCAGAACATTGACCGCCACATCGCCCTCGACGATATTGCCAATGCCTTGGGCATTGACTTCGAGGAACTGCTCGACGAGCTGGAGGGCATCGTGCTCTATAGCGGCAACCGCATCAATATCGACTACTTCCTCGAAGACATCATGGATCCGGACGACATAGACGACATCTTCGAGTTTTTCCGCGAGCAGGAGAAGGACGACCTCGAAGCCGCCTACCGTGAGTTCGGCTCCGACTTCTCTGAGGATGAAATCCGCCTCGTCCGCATCAAGTTC
>JAFTGI010000081.1 GCA_017458195.1 Prevotella sp. | reverse complement strand
TTTACTTTTTTACCTTTTTACTTTTACTTGTCCAGTCCATACAGCTTCAGTCTGCGATAGAGCGTGCGGTCGCTGATGCCCAGCTCCTGAGCGGCCCTTTTGCGGTTGCCGTTGTTGCGTTCCAGCGCCTTTTCGAGCATCTGGCGGCCCAGGTCGCTGAGGTTCAGGTTCTCCTGTTCAGGCGCCGGCTCGATGTATTCCTCAGCCTCCGCGTCCTCCATCTGGGGCAGGGGAGTGACGTGCTGTGCGATGGGAGCAGCCGTTCCGATGATGGTCGTCGGGGCACCCTGCACGTCGTCGAGCTGCTTCTTGAGCATGCCCACCTCCCGTCGGATGTCGCTGACGTTATTGCGCAGGTCGTAGAGAATCTTGTAGAGCATCTCGCGCTCGTTCTCAAACGAGTGTTCACCGCCCGCCTTGCCGACGACGGCCAGCTGCGTGCTTTCGCGGTCCTGCGGGATGAAGCGCGACAGAATCTCGGGCGTGATGGTGCGCTCGGTGCTGAGCACGGAGATCTGCTCGGTGATGTTCTTCAGCTGGCGCACGTTGCCGGGCCACTTGTAGCGCATGAGCATCTGCTTGGCCTCGTCGGTGAGCACCACGCGATCCATCTTGTATTTCTCAGCCATCTGCATGGCAAAGAGGCGGAACAGCAGCACGATGTCCTCGCCGCGCTCGCGCAGGGCCGGCATCTGGATGGGTATCGAGTTCAGGCGGTAGTAGAGATCCTCGCGGAAGCGGCCCTCGCTGATAGCCTTGCGGATGTTGACGTTGGTGGCGGCCACGATGCGCACGTCGGTCTTCTGCACCTCAGTGGAGCCCACGGGGATATACTCGCCCGTCTCCAGGACGCGCAGCAGCCGGGCCTGCGTGGCCAGCGGCAGCTCGCCCACCTCGTCGAGAAACAGCGTCCCCTTGTTCGCCACGCCGAAGTAGCCGGGCGAGTCGTTGATGGCCCCCGTGTAGGAACCCTTCACGTGGCCGAACAGCTCGGAGTCGATGGTGCCCTCGGGGATGGAGCCGCAGTTGATGGCGAAGTACTTCTCGCGACGGCGCGGCGAATTGTCGTGAATGACGCGGGGGATGATCTCCTTTCCCACGCCGCTCTCGCCGATGATGAGCACGCTCAAGTCGGTCGGCGCCACCTGTAGGGCGACGTCAAGCACATGGTTCAGCGCATCGCAGTTGCCCACGATGTTGTACCTCTGTTTGATGCGTTGTAGCTCAGCACTGTTCATAACGGCTGACAAAATTACACATTTTTTCCGAGACGCCTGCAATTTTGGCAGAAAATTAACTCTCTTTAGGGCTAAGCCAGCGCCTCACGCAGGCGGTCGAGCGCCTCTTGGAGCGTGCTGCGCTGCGTGCCGACGTTCATGCGCATAAAACCCTCGCCGCCCGGGCCGAACATCTCGCCGTCGTTCAGGGCCAGTCGGGCGCGGTTGACAAACAGGTCGTTCAAGGCATCGTGGCTGAGGCCAAGGCCGCGGCAGTCGAGCCAGACGAGGAACGAGGCCTGCGGGCGGAGCGGACGCAGCTGCGGCAGGTGCTCGCGACAATAATCCTCGACGAAGCAGACGTTCTGTTCCACGTAGCTGACCATCTGGTGGCGCCACTCCTCACCCTCGGGGCTGAAGGCCGCCATCGTGGCGATGGGGGCGAAAATGGTGGGCTCGTCCATCTCGTTGGCCTTGATCCAGCTGTAGAACTGCTCGCGCAGCTGAGGGTCGGGCACGATGGCATAGCTCGAGACGATGCCCGCAATGTTGAATGTCTTCGAGGGTGCACCGAAGGTGATGCTGCACCTTGCGGCTTCCTCTGAGACGGAGGCAAAGGGCACGTGGCGATGGCCGAAGAGGGCCATGTCGCAGTGGATCTCGTCACTGATGACGATGATGCCCCGCTCGGCGCAGATGTGGGCCAGCCGCTGGAGCACCTCGCGCGGCCATACGATGCCTGCGGGGTTGTGGGGATTGCTGAGGATGAGCAGCCGGCAATGCTCATCGCAGACCTGCTCCAGGCGGTCGAAGTCGATGTGGTAGTCAGGATGAGGCGTGAGCGGACAGTTGACGATGCGGCGGCCGTTGCCCTCGGGCACCAGCCGGAAGGGATGATAGACGGGCGGCATGATGATGATGCCGTCGCCCGGCTGCGTGAACACGTTGACGGCCATGCCGATGCCTTTCACGATGCCGGGGATGAACGAGAACCACTCCTCCTGCGGCTGCCAGCCGTGGTGCGCGCTGATCCAGCGGCTGACCGTCGGCCACAGCTCGGGCGGGGTGACGGTGTAGCCGAACAGCGAATGGTCGAGGCGTCGTCTCAGGGCATCGGTGATGAACTGGGGAGTCTCGAAGTCCATGTCAGCCACCCATAGGGGCAGCAGGTCGGGCCGGCCGTAGCGCTCCTCGAGCACGCAGTGCTTCAGGTCGCCGGAGCCCGAGCGGTCGACGGGCTTGTCGAAATCGTATTTCATGCGAGTGCTTGTTTGATGTCTTCAAAGAGGTCGTCAGGGTCTTCCAGCCCGATGCTGAGGCGGATGGTGGTCTGCCGGACGTCCATGGCAGCCACCTGCTCGTCGGTGAAGTTGCCGAAGATGGTCGAGGCCGGATGGATGGCCAGCGAGCGGTTGTCGAAGAGGTTCGTGGCGCGGTGGATGAGCTTCAGCCGGTCGATGAACCGGAAGCAGGCTTCGCGCGAGTCGAGGTCGATGCAGACCATGGCGCCCGCCGTGGGGCCAAACTGCCGCGTGGCCAGCTCGTGGAAGGGATTGTCGGCGAGCCCCACATAGTTGACGGTCAGCCGGTCGCCCAGCTCGTGCTGCATGCGCTCGGCCAGCGTCTGCGCGTTGGCGGCCTGCACCCGATAGCGGGCGTTGAGCGTCTCGAGGCCGAGGGTCTGCATATAGGCGGCCTGCGGCGTCATGTAGGCACCCAGGTTGAACAGCAGCTCGAGCTTGATGCGCTCGGTGAAGCCTGGCGTCGTGCCGTAGTCGATGATGAGACCGCCGAGCGAGGTGCCGCCGCCGGAGAGATACTTGGTGCTCGACACCACCTCGATGTCGACGCCCAGCGCCTTCAGGTTGGTTTCGGTGAAGGGGATGGCCGTCGAGTCGGCTATCAGGGGGATGCCCCACTTGTGGGCCACGCGGGCCAGCTCCGTCAGGTCGGCCACCTCCTGCTGCGGGTTGGTGACGATTTCCAGGTAGATGCAGCAGGTGTTGGCGTCAGTGGCAGCCTCCACCTCTTTTATATTAGTAAGGTCTACGAGCCGCGTCTCGATGCCCAGCCGCTGCAGCGTGGTGGTGAGCAGGGCGTAGGTGTTGCCGAAGACGTGCTTCGACGTGACGATGTTCCGTCCGGCCTCGGCCACGCCCAGCAGGGTGTTGCTGATGGCAGCCATGCCCGAGTTGAGCGCGCTGACGCTCTTGGCGCCGGTCAGTGCCAGCACGCGGCGCTCCAGGTTGATGACCGTCGGGTTTTCCACGCGCCCATAGTCGGGCGCATCAATCTTGTTCGTAAAGGCCAGGGCCATCTGTTCGGCATTGTCGAACTCGAAGGCCACCTGGTTATAGACGGGTACGGCCAGCGCGTCGTAGGCGTCGCGGCGGTGGTAGGGGTTGTGAATAGCTTGAGTCTGTCGTTTCATGTTTAGTATGTTTATTGGCTGCAAAATTACTCATTTTTCCTGAGACGACGGCAATCACCCCCGAAAATTAACGCAATTTGGATGTTGCGGCCGTCCTCGGAACACCCTTATGCGCACTCTCATGTACCGAGGCCTGCTTTCCGGAAAAAAGGACATCTAAAAACTAAAATCTCACTGAGATTTTAATAAACCACACTGAGATTTTATAAAATCACACTGAGATTTTAATAAATCACACTGAGATTTTAGTTTTGTGCGGAGGAAAATATGGAAAGAAATTTCCGTAATTGCCATTTTTGAGCTCATTCCATAGTAGTATGGGGCGCAGACTGGAAGTGAAAAGACAATCAATCGTTTGGCCGTGTGGAATACTTTTGCTACCTTTGCACTCGCATTTGAAACGAAAGCAACAGATGGGTGATCAAATAACCGACATAGCTTATGAACTCGAACGGCTTTACACGCTAAGTGGCAAGTTGTTCATAAGGCAGTTGGAACTGATAATGAGATATAAAGGTTTTCAATGTGTAGAGAATGAAACGGCCATCTTTCACACTGGTATGGAGCAGGACAGCGACTTTCCAAGGTTACTCGATGCTGCCAGAAAAGCCGTTGCTCATGGCTACAGCGTTTACATATTGCCAAATCCACGCGGCACCCGTACTGCTGATTTCATATTTGAGCGTAAAGGCATCTTGGGTCTTTATGACTTGAAAACTGTGCATGGGAAAGGTTCCGTAGAGAGCCAGTTAATTGGTTCTATTGGGCAGACAAACCGGGTGCTTTTGAATATGACGACCGACTACAATGCACGTCTGTTGTCATCTGAAATAAAAGCCTATTTCGAAACCAATAAGCAAGCTGTCGAGGTGCTGATTTTCAAGGGCAGAAAGTCAATATCCGTTTCACGATGGCAGGTCAACGCCCCAAGCTTCAATCGCTATTTCAGAAAGAAATACGAAAAATAAAAGCCACCCGAAGGCAGCTTTTAAAATGGAGCAGTATCGATAAAGCCTTACTCCCCGCACTCAGCGGCGTAGCCAAACTCGATGTTTGACGTTGCAAATATAGGCATTATTTCTGAATCCCGCAACTTTTTCGGCAACTTTTTTCTTTCCCCTTGCTTTATTTCGGGAAAAATGTGTAAATTTGCAGGCGATTCGGGGGAGAAATCCCGATGAAACAAACGATGCATTAGCTATTATTTCGCGTTGAACCAAAATGCCCAGGAAACAGTTTGGAAATAAAAACGCCTTGAG
>JAFTGI010000080.1 GCA_017458195.1 Prevotella sp. | reverse complement strand
GGCGACGTGGCACCGATTACCATCGGCGACCGCTCGAACGTGCAGGACAACTCGGTCGTGCACGTGACTCACGACACGGGCCCGACGCACATCGGCAGCGACGTGACCATCGGACACAACGTCACGGTGCACGCCTGCACCATCCACGACGGGGCCCTCATCGGCATGGGCGCCGTGCTGCTGGACGGCTGTGAGATCGGCGAGGGGGCCATCGTCGCCGCCGGTGCACTGGTGCTGCAGAACACGAAGGTGGGAGCACATGAGATCTGGGGCGGCGTGCCGGCCAAGTACATCAAGCCCACCCGCCCCGGCCAGACCGACAATGCCAAGCACTACGTGGCCTACTCGAAGGAATACCTGGCAAATGAGGAGTGAAATCTTATAATTTGATATTGACCATCGCCCATCCCCAGTCTTGCCAGCGGCTGTGGTCGCCGCCCTTGACGATGTCCATGGTGTGCTGACCAAGCATAAAGCTGTAGCCGGCAGAGATGCCAATCTCTTTGGTGAGCTGGTAGGACAGCTGATAGTCCACCTCATGACCCAGACCGAGGATGGCGTCCTGACCGGGCACCTTGGCTGCCGTGGCAAAGTAGTGATAGGTCAGCTGCATCGGCACCTTGGGGAAATAGTTTGACGCAACGCCGGCCTGAAAGTCCTGCAGTCCGACGTTGCCAGCCCTCCATGCTGAGGCGTAGAAATAGTCCATGGCACCGTAGAACTTGTGATGGGTGCCATAGAGCGGATTGAAAGCCTTGTTTTTTGAACTCTTGCCGTCGTCGCCGCTCAGGTAGTCGTAGGCGGCATGCACGCGCCACACGTCGTCGATGCGGTAGGCAGCCCGGAGCGAGGCCATCCAGGCCGACGTCTCGTTGCCCATCTGATAGTAGAACGAGGCGGTGGCGTCGAGGGCGTCAACGGGCGTGGCATTGGCATGCAGTCCGAGGGTCTGCATATACTTCACGTCGGACTTGCTGGTAATCACATTGCCCTGCTCGAGCCCTAGGTTCATGAAGATGGCCGACACGTCGAACGGCACCTCCCATGACCGGCCGTCGTAGTGGTACCAGACGGTCTGCATCGACTTGTAGGGCTGGCCCTTCGAGGCGTCGTAGTAGACCTGCTTCGTGGGCTCGTCGTTCTGGTTGATGGCCATGATGACATGCACCTGGTTCGGACCATCCTGATAGCCCAGCCGCAGGGCGTCGTGGGAGCGCCCGGCCACGTTCCAGTCGAGGCCACCCAGCAGTCGCTCGTCGTCGTAGGACAGTTGCTGGCGACCAATCTGGGCAAAGAATCCCTCGCCGAAGGTCAGCCGTGCCCATGCCTCGTTGACGGCCACGCGCCCCTGCTTGTCCACCTGCGGGTCCTGTCCCCAGACGCCAGTGTGCTGAGCCGACATGCGGACGGAGAGGCTGCCCCGGTCGAACTGCACGCCGAGGCGTGCCCGCTCGTTGACGAACGTGGCGGCCCCGTCGCCCTCCGACCGTGGGAACAGGGCACCGTTGCGATATTCGGCGCGTGTGCGCAACTGGGCGTCGACACTGAGGTCCTGCTGAGCCCGGGCCGTCGCAGCCCCGAGTAGCAGCATGGCAAGTAAGACGTGTTTCTGCATATCTTGAGTTGTCACTTGTTCTTCTCGTAGTAGTCGAGGGCGCGCTTGACGTTCTCCTTGATGGCGTCGCTCGAGTAGGTGGCGCCCGTGCGGCCGTCCACCTTCAGTTCCTTGGCCTCCTTGACGGTCTTGCCGTCCCAGGCGTTCTGCAGGTGCTTCGAGGCGGCCTGCCAGTACTTGGGCGTCTCGTCGTTCTGTAGGAACTCGATCTTCTCCACCTTGTTCTTGCGGATATAGACCTTCAGCGGCGTGGGACCCTCATAGCCGATGACATCCTTGGCCAGTTCGGTCGTGTTGACCACGTAGGCTCCGTTTTCCTTCACCATGGCCTTCTTGTTGTCGGCGCTCATCATCATTGTTGCGGCCACCACTGCGGCAGCCCCTATTAACATAGTCTTCTTAATCATCTTGTTATAATTTTCAATTTTCAATTCTCAATTTTCAATTCTCAATACAACAAACTCCGAGCGGGTGCCGATGCGATACTTGCCGCCCCAGATGCCGAGACCCGACGAGACGTAGTAGCGGGTCTGGCCGCGCTGGTGCTCGCCGAACGCACATTCGTAGAGGGCATCGGTGATCCACGAGATGGGCCACACCTGTCCGTGGTGCGTATGGCCGCTCAGCTGGAAGTCGATGCCGGCCTGCTCAGCCTCCTCCAGGTGATAGGGCTGATGGTCGAGCAAGACGGTGAACCTGCCCTCTGCGGAGGGGGCTTTCTCCAGAAGTTCGGCTATCGGCCGGCGGCGGGGATTCGAACGGTCGTCGCGGCCGATGATCGTCAGGCGGCCGAGCGTGGCGGCCGAGTCGCGCAGCAGCGTGATGCCAGCCTCGCGGTAGAACTGCTCCGCGCGGGGCTCGCCGCTGATGTACTCATGGTTGCCCAGACAGGCATAGACGGGCGCCTCGATGCGCCGGAACTCCTCGGCCATGCGCTCCTCGACGAGCGGGCGCAGACTGCCGTCGATGATGTCGCCCGCGATGAGCACGGCGTCGGGCTGCTCGGCGTTGATCATGTCCACCCATCGGGCCAGCTCCTTGCGGGGGTTATGATAGCCCACGTGCAGGTCGCTCAGCAGGACCAGCCGCACGGGGCGCTCCAGATGCTTGGCCGTCGTCATGCTGAGCGGGACGCGCACCTTATGCCGATAGCGGATATTGCCTAAAAGGAACACTGCGAACAGCCCCAGGGTGACGGCGATGGTCGTATAGGCGTTCTGATGCAGCCACGAGCGCGGCACGACATGGACGAGCCGCAGCACGTCGAGCGCAATGAACGTCATGACCAGATAGAGCAGCACGAAGATGGACGACGTGCTGATGTCGTAGGTCCAGCGGGCCAGCCACAGCGGCCAGCCGTCGATGACGCGGGCCACCGACAGGAACAGCGACAGGAAGGCCGCGACGCCCACGACAATGATAGCCGTGCGCCACGCTGCCGACAGCGGCACCAGCGTCCACACGTGCCAGCCGGCATAGACCAGTCCGGCCAGAGGCAGCAGCAGGAATGCCATCATCCACATCATCTTCATTCTCAGGTGTTTCAATCTTTTGGCTGCAAAGTTACGTATTTTATTCCGAAATTCGCGCCGTCGATGTACTAAACTTTCTAAATTCCGCCGTTTTGCTTGGGAATATGGATTATTTAGTGTAACTTTGCCGACGAATAAAACCATCAGAAAACATGAACATCGGAGACAAGGCGCCCGAGATTTTGGGCAAGGACGAACAGGGGCGGGAGATTCGCCTGAGTGACTATCGCGGACGGAAGTTGGTGCTCTACTTCTATCCGAAGGACATGACCAGCGGCTGCACGGCCGAGGCATGCAGTTTCCGCGACCACCGCGACCGCCTGCTCGAGGCGGGCATGGACGTGGTGGGCGTCAGCGTCGACAGCGACGCGCAGCACCGCAAGTTCAAGGAGAAAAACCATCTCAACTTCCCCCTCATCGCCGACGTCGACAAGCGGCTCGTCGAGCAGTTTGGCGTCTGGCAGGAGAAGTCGATGTACGGCCGCAAGTATATGGGCACCGTGCGCACCACCTTCATCATCAACGAGGAGGGCATCGTCGAGCAGATCATCGGTCCGAAGCAGATCAAGACGAAGATTCACGCCGAGCAGATAGCCCCGGCGGAATGATGAAATCCCGAGATCCCGAGATTCCCGAAAACCGGAATCCCGCAATCCCGGAATAACGCAATAACGAGAAAAAGAGAAAGAAAATGGAACTTCGCCGCCGCCTGGCCCTCGAGGCTGCCAGACAAATCAACAAGAACCTGAAGCGCGAGCACCCGCTGCGCCAGCTGTTCTGGGAGTGCACCCTGCGCTGCAACGTCAACTGCCGCCACTGCGGCAGCGACTGTCGCCATGAGGCCACGAAGCCCGACATGCCGCGCGAGGACTTCTTCCGCGTGCTCGACCGCGTGGCCGAGCGCTACGACCCCGCCGAGGTGTTCGTCATCGTCAGCGGCGGTGAGCCCTTGGTGCGCGAGGACCTCGAGCTCATCGGCCGCGGCATCCACGACCGCGGCTTCCCCTGGGGCATGGTGACCAACGGCCTCTACCTCACGCCCCAGCGCTTCCACGACCTCAAGGGCGCGGGCCTCTGCTCGCTGGCCATCAGCCTCGACGGACTGGAGGAGGAGCACAACTGGCTGCGCTGCCATCCCGACAGCTTCAGCCGCGCCGACCAGGCCATCGACCTGCTCGTGGCCGACGGCCACGTCAAGTACGACGTCGTCACCTGCGTCAACCAGAAGAACTACGGTCAGTTGCCGCAGCTGCGCGATTATCTTATAAATAAAGGTGTGCGCGACTGGCGCCTGTTCCCCATCTTCCCCATGGGCCGCGCCGCCCGCGACCCGATGCTGCGCGTCAGCGACGAGCAGTTCCGCCAGCTGCTCGACTTCATCCGCCAGACGCGCCGCGAGGGCCGCATCCACGCCAACTACAGCTGCGAGGGCTTCGTGGGCCCCTACGAGGGCGATGTGCGCGACTGGATGTTCCGCTGCGCCGCGGGCGTCACCGTCGGCTCTGTGCTCATCGACGGCAGCATCAGTGCCTGCACCAGCATCCGCTCTAATTACATACAAGGCAACATCTACGAGGATGATTTCCTCGACGTCTGGGACAACCGCTACCAGACCTACCGCGACCGCTCGTGGATGCGAAAGGACGAGTGCGCCTCATGCCGCTACTGGCGCTACTGCGAGGGCAACGGCATGCACCTGCGCACCGACGACGGCCGCCTGTTGGTCTGCCACATGAAACGAATAGAAACTACGAATTATACGAATTAAACGAATTAACGAATTAAACGTATTTTTAACCACGGATTGCTCGGATTGCACGGAAAGAGAAACGGTCCTTTTTGAAGGTAATATAGGGGTATATTACTTTCGAAAAGGACCGTTTTGCGATCAAAGTGACGTTTATTCGCCAATAAAGAACCGCATGTGTAAGCACTCAATTGCTTTTTAGGTCATAATATATTTAGTGCGTACCTTTGCCGACGCAAACAAAAAGTTTACGT
>JAFTGI010000079.1 GCA_017458195.1 Prevotella sp. | reverse complement strand
CATCAAGCTCATCGAGGACCGCATGAACATCGACCACGACATGGAGGAGGCCGGCGTGCAGATGATCATGCTCGTCGAGGACAACATCCGCTTCTACTCCTCGATGCTGCCCAACCTCTATAACTACATCCTGCAGCAGTCGAAGAACTTCTCCACCGAGGCCCTGAACCCCCATGCCGCTGCCCAGCGCAAGCGTGGCCGTCCGAAGGTGGTGCTGGCCACGAACTACGAGGAGGCCATGCAGCTCTACGAGAAGTACCACGACAACACCCTGGGCATCATCAGCGACACCCGCTTCCCCATGGAGACGCCCGTCGGCCGCCTGAGCCACGTGGAGGAGGGCGACCCCGAGGCTGGCCTGAAGCTGCTGCGCGAGATTCGCCACCGCGACGAGTACGTGCCGCTCATCCTCACCAGCTCGGAGACCATCAACCGCGAGAAGGCCCATGCCGAGGGCTTCCATTTCGTCGACAAGAACTCGAAGAAGATGAACGTAGACCTGCGCCAGCTGCTCGAGGAGCACATGGGCTTCGGCGACTTCATCTTCCGCGACCCGGTGACGAAGGAGGAGGTGATGCGCATTTCGAGCCTGAAGGAGCTGCAGGACAACATCTTCAAGATTCCCCACGACTCGCTGATGCGCCATATACGCCGCAACCACATGAGCCGCTGGCTCACGGCGCGTGCCATCTTCCCCGTCTCGCAGTTCCTGAAGCACGTCACCTGGCACAAGCTGCAGGACGTCGATGCCCACCGCCAGATTATCTTCGACGCCATCGTGCAGTACCGCCACATGAAGAACATCGGCGTCGTGGCCGTCTTCGACCGTCTGAAGTTCGACCGCTATGCCCATTTTGCCCGCATCGGCGAGGGCTCGCTGGGCGGCAAGGGCCGTGGCCTGGCCTTCCTCGACACCATCCTGAAGCGCCACCCGGAGCTGAACCAGTTTCCCAACGCCACGGTGCAGATTCCGAAGACCGTCGTGCTCTGCACCGACTTCTTCGACCGCTTCATGGACGACAACAACCTCTGGGGCATTGCCCTGAGCGACGCCCCCGACGAGGAGATTCTGCAGCACTTCCTCCGGGCCCAGCTGCCCGACGACCTCATCGCCGACTTCTTCACCTTCTTCGAGGCCATCAAGAGCCCTATCGCCATCCGCTCGTCGAGTCTGCTCGAGGACAGCCACTACCAGCCCTTCGCCGGCATCTATGCCACCTACATGATTCCCTGGCTCGACGACAAGTACGAGATGCTGCGCCAGCTGGCCTGCGCCATCAAGGCCGTCTATGCCTCGGTGTACTACCGCGACTCGAAGGCCTACATGACCGCCACGCAGAATGTCATCGACCAGGAGAAGATGGCCGTCATCCTACAGGAGGTGGTGGGCCAGCACCACGGCGACCTCTATTATCCTACGTTCAGTGGCGTGCTGCGCTCGCTGAACTACTACCCCATCGGCGACGAGACCGCCGAGGAGGGCATCGCCTCGCTGGCTCTGGGACTCGGAAAGTATATCGTTGACGGTGGACAGACGCTGCGCGTCAGCCCCTATCATCCCAACCAGGTGCTGCAGATGAGCGAATTAGAGACAGCGCTCACGCAGACGCAGACCCGCTTCTATGCTCTGGAAGCCCCCCAAGCCCCCCCTTCGGCCCCCGAGGGGGTTACTATAGCTGGCAAGCCCAGAGGTGGAGGTAATGAAGCCCCCTCGGGGGCCGTAGGGGGGGCCTCTCCTTCGGGGGCCGTAGGGGGGTACTCATGGTCGGTTGACGATGGCTTCAACATCAAGAATGTCCGCGTGAAGCAGGCCGACAAGGACGGAGCGCTACAGTACATCGCCTCGACCTACGACCCCGTTGACGGCATCATCCGCGACGGCATCTACGAGGGTGGGCGCAAGGTCATATCCTTTTGTGGCGTGCTGCAGCACGGCGTGTTCCCCCTGCCAGAGCTGCTGCAGATGAGCCAGAAGCTGGGTGCCGACGAGATGCGCCGCCCCGTGGAGATAGAGCTGGCCTGCAACCTGCAGAGCGACGGCAGCGGCCATTTCTACCTCTTGCAGATACGCCCCATCGTCGACTCGAAGCAGGTGCTGGAGGAGGACCTTCAGAAGATTCCCGACTCGGCATGTCTCTTGCGGTCGAACAACTCGCTGGGCCACGGCATCTCGGAAGATGTCGTCGACGTGGTCTACGTGAAGACCGACGATAGCTTCACCGCTGCCAACAACCCGCAGATAGCCATAGAGATAGAGCAGGTGAACCGCCGCTTTCTCGACGAGAAGAAGAACTACATCCTCATCGGTCCTGGCCGCTGGGGCTCGAGCGACTACTGGCTGGGCATCCCCGTGAAGTGGCCCCACATCTCGGCGGCTCGCGTCATCGTGGAGACGGGCTTGAAGAACTACCACGTAGACCCCTCGCAGGGCACCCACTTCTTCCAGAACCTCACCTCTTTCGGCGTGGGCTATTTCACCATCAACAGCTACACCGGCGACGGCGTGTTCCAAAAAGAACTCCTCGACAGCATGCCTGCCATCGAGGAGACCGAGCACGTTCGCCACGTGCGCTTCGCCACGCCGCTGAAGGTGATGATGGACGGCAAGAAGCAGCTCGGCGTGGTGCTGCTGCCGTCCTGACAGATTACTCGTAGTGGCGGATGCGTGCGTCGATGCCGTCGGCCTGTAGCTGGGCGGGTAGGGCGCTGACGTCGGTCTGCCCATAGTGATAGGGGAAGAGCACCTTTGGCTTCACCATGCGGGCGGCGCTGACCAGCTGCGTGGTGGTCATGGTGTAGGGCTGGTTGCAGGGCAGGAAGGCGATGTCGATGTCGCCGAGGGCGCTCATCTCGGGGATGTCCTCCGTGTCGCCGGCGATGTAGATGCGCAGCCCGTCGATGGTGAGCACGTAACCGTTGTCGCGTCCCTTCGGGTGGAACTGCAGGTGGCCCTCGGTGGTGTTGTAGGCGGGAACGGCCTCCACCGCGATGTCGCTGGCCAGCTGCCGCTTGTCGCCGTTGGCCATCGTCTGGCCGTAGCCCAGTATGCCGGCGCACCGCTGGTTGGTCACCAGCACGGTCTTCTCGCCCTGGAGCAGCTGCAGGGCATCCTTGTCGAAGTGGTCGCCGTGCTCGTGGGTGACGAAGATGTAGTCGGCCTTCGGCATGGCGCTGTAGTTGGTGGTGCGGTTGCCCAGCTTGTTCACCGGGTCAATCTCTATCTCCTTGCCGTCGTAGACCATGCGGATGCTGGCATGCATCAGGGCATAGAACTTCAGCGTCTTTCCGCTTTTTGTCTTGAACACGTCCACCTCGTAGTCAACTGTGGTGACGGGCAGTCCGGCCTTTTTCCATGCGGTGATGCCGCCTTCGAGGTTCACGGGCTTGAAGCCGTTGTCGGCCAGGATGCCGGCAGCCTTGGCCGAGCGTCGGCCGCTGCGGCAGTAGACGGCGATGGTCTTGTCCGTAGGCAGGGCGGCCTGGGCCTTCTGCAGGAAGTCTGACTGGTTCACGTCGATGTTGATGGCCCGTTCCAGGTGGCCCTCGCCGAATTCCTCGGCAGTGCGCACGTCGAGCACCACGGCGCTGGCGTCGGTAGCCAGGTCGGCAAAGTCGGCCGTGCCGACGTTCTCAAAGTTCTGTTGCCCGCAGGCCGATGTCAGGCCGAGCAGTGCTGAGAGGCAGGAAATAATCTTTTTCATCTTTCTCATTGTTTTTTGTTGTTTTTGGTGTGGTTGGCTATTGTTGAGGCTCAGTGGTGCGTTTCATCCGCCAGTTCAGCTGTAGGATGGCGGGCACGAGGATGCAGAGCGAGAAGAGCAGTGCCAGCAGCATTCGCAAGGTGCTGGGGCCGATGATGTCGGTGAGCGACTGCGGGTTGTGCCACAGGTGGAACATGGCGTAGGCCGCCGTGTTGTTGGCCCAGTGGTAGGCCACGCCGGGCACGATGCTGCCCGTGCGCTCATACATCCAGCCGAGCAGCAGTCCGATGAGGAAGGCGTGGGGCATCTGCGCCGGGTTCATGTGGACGAGGGCGAAGAAGAGTGCCGACAGGGCTATCATGCCCCATTTCAGCTGTGGCTTCCAGCGCAGCAGGCTCTTCAGCACGCAGCCGCGGAACACCATCTCCTCCACCACCGGCGGCAGCAGGGCGATGACCATGTAGCCGCCCGGAACGCTCATCAGTCCCTCTAACTGTTCGTTCGTCTGGTCCACCAATTCCTTGGCCCAGCCGCTCCATTCGGGGATGAACCCCTGCAGCACCATCGAGGGAACGATGGCGCCCAGCGAGGCCACCACGCTCCACAGCAGCACGTCCCAGGGGTGGGAGCGGATGTAGCTGCGCGATGCCTTGAACCACCCCATCTTCAGGAATACGGCGATGGTGAACAGACTGAAGAGCACCATGATGCCGATGTTCCATATCGGCGGCAGGTCGGCGTAGGCCTGGTTGTAGACAAGCATGTAGGCGGCCACCACCAGAAACTGTGATAAGAACTGGATGGCCAGGAAAGCAAAGATGTAAAGCAGAGCTCGTTTCATGAGTGAGGAGTCTTTTGAGTTAGGAGTTAGGAATTAGAAGTTAGGAGTTGGAGGGCTTGCTGGGCGTCGAGTTCCATCTGGCGGGCCAGGTCCTGAGGGGAGTCAAAGTGCCGTTCGTCGCGCAGTCGGTGCTGGAACACGATGCGGATGGGCTGCCCGTAGAGGTCGCCGTTGAAGCCGAAGATGTGCGTCTCGATGGTCTGCTGGTGTCCGTCGAAGGTAGGTCGTGTGCCGATGTTCGTCATGCCTGGCAGAATCGTGGGATTAGCCGACCGTGGCCTGATGACCGCCAGCACCGCATAGACCCCATTCCGGGGAATCAGTCGCTCCCCGTCAAAGTCCGTGCCCGTCCGTGGCTCCTCATTCTTTCCGTCAAAAACCGTGTCCAACCGTGGCAAAATCTCACCCGTGTCCGACCGCGTCCCGAGGATGAGGTTGGCCGTGGGGAATCCCAGCCGATGGCCCATCTGCTCGCCGTGGCCCACCGTTCCCTCGAGCGCGTAGGCCCTGCCGAGACAGTGCGCTGCCTCGTCCACGCGGCCCTCGATGAGCAGCCGTCGCACCCTTGACGAGCTGACCGCCTCGCCGTCGATGAGCAGTGGCTCGGCCTGCACCACGTCGATGCCCATCTCGCGGCCATAGCCCACGTAGTCGTCGTAGCCCTCGCTACTCTCTGGCGTGCGGTGGCCGAAGCGGTTGTCGTAGCCCGTGAGCAGCAGTCGTGTGCCTATCTGTTGCCGCAGCACCTGCTGCATGAACTGCCGCGCCGTGAGGTCGGCCATCTGCCGGTCGAAGCGCAGCACCACCAGGCGGTCGATGCCCGTCTCGGCCAGCAGCGCCTCCTTCTCGTCCAGCGTGGTGAGCAGTCGCGGCTGCCAGTCGGCCTGCAGCACCTGCCGCGGATGGCGGTCGAAGGTCACGGCCACGCTCCTCAGTCCGCGCTCCCCGGCCCGGCGGCGCAACTGCTCCAGCAGATAGCGGTGTCCGCGGTGCACGCCGTCGAAGAAACCGATGGTCACGGCGCTGTCAGCCGTGGCCAGCGTCTGGTCCGTCAAATATATTGTTTCCATTTGCGTGCAAAGGTACTACATATTTTTCACTTTTTACCTAAAAAATTTGGATAATTGAAGAATAAATCGTAACTTTGCAGCCAGTTTCAGACCATAGCTCATGGTCGCTTGGGCTTTTAGCTCAGTTGGTTAGAGCAACAGACTCATAATCTGGAGGTCCTAGGTTCAAGCCCTAGATGGCCCACCGAAACACTGGGGCGGTTCCACTATCAATCATGGTGGAGCCGCCTTTTTGTATAAAGCAAGACAAATGGAAACATCGACGAAGACCCTCACCTTTGCCCTCTTTGGCAATCTGTATCAGTACGAGAAGTCGGCTGCCGTCAGGCAGGTGCTCACGTGCCTCCATGAGCGTGGTGCACGCATACTCATCGAGGAGGAGTACTGCGACTTCCTGCGCTGCTCGGAGCTCATCGACACCGACGACGCCGAGACCTTCAGCGGCTCCGACTTCCAGGCCGACTTCGCCATCTCGATGGGTGGCGACGGCACGCTGCTGAAGACCGCCAGTCAGGTGCGCGACAAGGGCACGCCCATCCTCGGCGTGAACATGGGTCGGCTGGGCTTCCTGGCCGATGTCAGCGCACGCAGCTTCCAGGACACCGTTGGTGCCCTCTATCGTGGCGATTATTCGGTGGAGGACCGCGCTGTCATCCAGGTCGAGAGCCGTGGCGAGCCCCTCGAGGACTATCCTTTCGCGCTGAACGACGTGGCCATCCTGAAGCGCGACAGCGCGTCGATGATTAGCATCCGCACCACCATCAACGGCGAGTATCTCACCACCTATCAGGCCGACGGCCTCATCGTTTCCACGCCCACCGGCTCCACCGCCTATTCCCTCAGCAACGGCGGCCCCATCATCGTGCCCCGCACGGGCGTGCTGTTGCTCACCGCCGTGGCCCCTCACTCGCTCAACGTGCGGCCCATCGTCATCCCTGACACGGCTCAGGTGGAGCTCACCGTTAGCAGCCGCAGCCACACCTTCCTCGTGGCCGTCGACGGCCGTAGCTCGAAGATGCCCGAGGGCACCACGCTGCGCCTCCGTCGTGCCCCCTACACGGTGAAGGTGGTGAAGCGTGCCGACGCCAGCTATTTCTCCACCCTGCGCGAGAAGATGATGTGGGGCGCCGACGGGAGAGTGTAGCTCTGAGAAATGAGGAATGAGAAATGAGGAATGAGAAATGAATAGACCTGCAACGAGGCTTCTGCGTGTGTCATGTTCGCCTTTAAGCTATCCATTTCTCATTCCTCATCCCTCGCTCCTCATTTATAATAACCTGAATGAAGAAAAAGAATAGAAAAGAATGAACCTGAGGAAACTACTTCAGCTGCCCAAAAGCAAGTATGGCAGCGGCGAGATTGCCCGCTGGCTGTGGCGTGCCCTGCGCGGCAACCGCCTGCAGGCCTGCCTCAATGCCGCCATCGGCCTCGTCGGCGTGGTGCTCAGCCTGCTCACCGTCTGGGCCATGCAGCGCGCCATCGACACCGCCTCCCACGTCCGCGAGGGCTCCATCTACTGGGCCGTGGGCCTCATGGCCGTCATCTTCCTGGCCGAGTTCGGTGTGGGCATCTCGCGCGTGTGGATTCGCAACATCCTCGGCGTGAAGGCGCAGAACCGCATGCAGCAGCAGCTCGTGGCCCGCCTGCTGCGCCAGCAGTGGCAGGGGCGCGAGGCCATGCACTCCGGCGACATCATCAACCGCTTGGAGGAAGACGTACGCCAGGTGGTGACCTTCCTCACCGAGACCCTTCCCTCGGTGCTCAGCACGCTCGCCATGTTCATCGGAGCCTTCGTCTACCTGCTCCAGATGGACGTCCTCCTGGCCTGCGTCACCGTGGCCATCCTGCCCACCTTCGCCCTGCTCAGCCGCATCTACATTGCCTATATGCGCCGCTACAGCCGCATGGTGCGCCAGACCGACAGCGAGATTCAGAGCCTGCTCACCGAGACCATGCAGCACCGTATGCTGGTGAAGACGATGGAGGCCGAGGGGCAGATGCTACAACGGCTTGACCGCGCACAGACCACGCTACGCCAGTGGGTGCGCCGCCGCACCAAGTTCAGCGTGGCCAGCAACTTCATGCTCAACTTCGGCTTCGCACTGGGCTATCTCGTGGCCTTCCTCTGGGGAGCGCTCCGCCTCAGCGCCGGCACGCTCTCCTTCGGTGGCATGACGGCCTTCCTGCAGCTCGTCTATCGCATTCAGGGCCCGGCACGCGACATTGCCCGACTGGCACCCGCCTTCGTCAGCGTCTTCACCGCCACCGAGCGACTCATGGAGCTGGAGGCACAGCCCGAGGAGGAGCAAGGCGAGGCCCAGCACGTGGACGCCCCCTGTGGCATCCGCTTCGAGAACGTCACCTTCAACTATGGTGCCCCTGGTCAGCAGCCCACCATGAGCGGTGCCTCGTTCGACTTCAGACCCGCCTCGTGCACCGCCGTCATGGGGCAGACTGGCTCGGGAAAGACCACCCTCATCCGCCTACTGCTGGCCCTCGTGCAACCCCAGCAGGGCCACATCTTTATATATAATAAGGACGGACAGGAAGACCTCTCGCCCCGCCATCGCTGCAACTTCGTCTATGTGCCCCAGGGCAACACCCTGCTCAGCGGCACGCTGCGCGAGAACCTGCAGATAGGCAACCCCGGCGCCACCGACGAGCAGATGCGCGAGGCGTTGCGCATGGCCTGTGCCGACTTCGTCGACGCCCTGCCCCATGGCCTCGACACCCAGTTCTCGGAGCAGGGTGGGGGACTCAGCGAGGGTCAGGCGCAGCGCCTCTCCATCGCCCGTGCCCTCTTGCGCCCCGGTAACATCATGCTGCTCGACGAGGCCACCAGCGCCCTCGATGCCGACACCGAGCGCCGCGTGCTGGAGAACATCCTGGGCCGTCAGCAGCGCACCGTCATCATCGTCACACACCGCCAGGCCGCTGTCGACTATTGCTCGCAAGTGGTCACCATCGGGTAGGGAGTACCGCTCGGGAAGGGGGCTGCTGTGGGGGTAGTATCTTTCCCGTTCAGCCGAATTTGCAATTCGCCTGAACGGGAAATTCGCCTGAACGGGGGCTGTATTCTTTCTAAAATGTCGAAATATTTTTACAAAAATGTCAAAATCTTTCACAGAAAATTTTGTTCACGGCGACGAAGCATTCTGGAGTGAAAAATGGCCGTTTTCGAGCCTTGGGGAGGCTTTGCCCGATTAAAAATCGGGCTGCAAAAGACGAAGATTTGCACACACGCCCTACTTTTGTGCACGTTTTTCGCTCAAATTTTGCTACTTTTCGCGTGTTTGTAAGCACGCCAAATTTTCAAAAGTCAACGCCAAATTTTCAAAAGTCGTTGACTTTTTTTTCTAAACGAAGCCCCTTTTTTGCCAAAATCAAACCAACCTACTGACAATCAATGATTTAACAAACCCTCAAAAAACAGGCGTTTTTTCGTCCAAAAGTTTTTTCGTGGAGAATTTTCAAAATATGGAGGCCAAAAATGGCCATTTTGTCAATATTGTTCAAAAAAAGAACGGTGCAAATCGGTGTCACAAGATGGGGCTCCATCGGCCCCATCCCAGCCCCTCTCTTGGGGTGGGGTCAGGGAGGCTGCTAAATATACTCGGAACGTGTAAAAATGTAAAAATAATTGCACATTTTTTTTGCTTTTGAAGATTTTTTTGTACTTTTGCAACCAATATGTAACAAAGAAATGAAGAGACTTCTTACCCTGTTGACCATCATCGGCTGTCTGAGTTTTTCGTTGTCTGCTCAGCACCGCCTTGTGCTGATAGAAGAGTTCACCAACGTGGGCTGCGGACCCTGCGCCAGCTGGTCGCCGGTGCTCGACTCAGCCATCTACTACCGGCTGGGCGACTGCATCGCCATCAAGTACCACTCGAACTATCCCGACAGGACCGACCCCTTCTACCTCTACCAGCAGGAGGCCCACCAGCAGAAGGTGGACTTCTACCACGTGACGGGGGTGCCCACGACGTTCGTCGACGGCGTGGAGATTCTCGACCGCTCGTTCAGCTACATGAACGCTGCCATCGACTACCAGATGAGCCAGCCCGCCAGCTACACGCTGAACGTGGAGAAGCAGCTGGAGGGCAACCATCTGACCGTGCAGACGAGGCTTACCCCGCTGAGCGACGTGGAGAACCCCAGCCTGCGCCTCTTCGTGGCTGCCATCGAGGAGCACATCGTCTCGCCGACGCCCTATCCCAACGGCGAGACCGAGCTGAACTACACCATGCGCCGCATGCTCACCCCTGCCACGGGCCACGTGCCGGGCGAGACGCTCAGCGCCGGCACCGTCTACGACTGGCAGGGCGAATGGGACGTTGACGCCATCAACGACATGCAGCAGCTCGGCGTGGTGGCCTTCTTGCAGGACGTGGAGACCCACCAGGTGCTGGCGACGGCCTACAGCGGTCCGGTGGCCGAGAAGGAGAACCAGCTGACGCTGCTGAGCGTCAGCGATACGCCCGACCTGATTTGCAAGCCGGAGTACTACGGGCAGGTCATCCTGCGCAACGACGGTGCGAACCGCCTGACCAGCGCCACGCTGAACGTGAAGGTGAACGGCGCTGTGGAGCAATATCCCTGGACGGGCAGCCTCGACTATCTGGAGCGCGACACCATGACGTTCAGCGGGTTCACCAACTTCAAGCTCGCCAGCGTGGGACGCAACCAGGTGGAGGTGTGGTTCTCCGACGTCAACGCCACAGCCGCCACGTCGGGCAAGCGCTTCCTGCAGTTCGACAACTCCGTGCAGGCCACCTACGGCGTGCGCCTGAAAATCTATACCGACAAGAAACCCGAGGAGACCACCTGGGAGCTGCGCAACAGCGCCGGCACCATCGTCAGGCAGGGCGGACCCTATCACGAGGCCCGCAAGTTCTTCACCGAGGACTTCGACCTGCGCAGCGACGACTGCTACCAGCTACTGCTGCTCGACAGCGGTGGCGACGGCATCAAGGGCGCTGCCGGCAACGGCTACTACCAGCTGTTCCAGCTCGACGCCGACGGTAAGCAGACCCGACTGGCACAGGGCGACTACGAGGGGGCCTCGCACATCGTGAACTTCAACCTGACGCTGACGCCATCCCCCGACCGCCAGCGGCTGGTGCTCTTCGAGGAGTTCACCAACACCAGCTGCGACCCCTGCGCTGACTTCTCGCCATCGCTCGACAAGACCATCTACGACCGCATGGGCGACATGGTGGCCATCACCTACCACTGGAACTTCCCCTCCGCCCGCGACCCCTTCTACCTGACGAATCCCGATGACGTGATGGCCCGTGCCGGCTTCTATGGCATCTCCGGCGTGCCGGCCCTCTTCGTCGATGGGCAGCACGTGGGAGCATGGGGCTATGAGTCCTATCTGGACGCCTACGTCGACGGCGCCAGCCAGGTGGAACCCTTGGTGGAGCTGTCGACGCAGGCTGCCATCAGCCGATCGGCCGACGACGCCCAGCTGCAGCTGCACGTGAGCATGCTGCCCTTGGCATCGATGAACGGCCGCGACCTGCGACTCTTTGCCGCTGTGGTGGAGGAGCGCATCGACTGGGAGGAGCCCGCCGCCAACGGCGAGCGCTCGTGGAACTACGTGATGCGCAAGCTGCTGCCCTCGGCAAGTGGAGAGCAGCTGCCCCAGGAGCTGACGAAGGTGACGCCCTACGAATATGACTACACTTGGCCCGTGAGCGGCTTCACCAACGAGCAGGAGCTGGGCATCGTCACCTTCGTGCAGGACATGGAGACGAAGCAAATCATGGGCACTGCCTATACGCCCTATCCCACGGGCAGTCCGCGAGCCGTGAAAATCCTGAAGGTGATGAACACCCCCGACCGCATCTGCACCTCGCAGTTCATGGCCGACCTCATGGTGCGCAACACGGGCAGCGAGACGCTCACCAGCGGCACCCTCTGCGTAAGCATCAACGGACAGACGCAGCGCACCCCCTGGACGGGACACATGGAGCCGCTCGGCATTGCTACCCTGCGCATTCCCGACTTCAACGACTTCACGCTGAGCGACTCAGGGCAGAACGAGGTGGAGCTGTGGATGGCCGACCTGAACGGCCATGCCGAGGATGAGAGCATCCATCAGCAGCTGACCATCGCCAATGCCCATCAGGCCAGGAATGCCGTCAGGCTGACCATCATGCCCGACCAGCAGCCCGAGGAAATCACCTGGAGCGTGGTCAACTCGGCGGGCGACATCGTCTGTCAGGGAGGTCCCTACCAGGAGCCTCGCAAAAAAGTGGTGGTAGACCTGCCGCTGAGCGTCGACGACTGCTACCTGCTGGAGCTTGAGGACGCCGGTGGCGACGGCATCGAGGCCGGTCGTGGCTACTACATGCTGCACGAGGTGGATGCCGACGGCAAGACCCACCTGCTGGTGCAGCAGACCTACAGCGAGGCGCTGCACGACGTGTTCTTCAGCCTGCAGAATGCCGGCACCGCCGCCATCCATGCGGCTACGGCCCAGGAGTCGCAGTCGGCAGGCCCGGCCTACGACCTCAGTGGCCGTCGTGCTGCCAGCGGCTCACACATTATTATATATAAGGACAAAAAAGTGATAACTACAAAATAAACGAAACATGAAACGACTTTACACGCTTTTGCTCTTGGCCCTAACCGTCACCGTGACGGCATCGGCCCAGTGGAACACCAATGCCACCCCGGTGTGCATCTATCCCAATGCGACGGGGGGTGACTATTATGCCTGCAACCCCAAGGTGAAGCGTACGCCCGACAAGAAGACCTGGATAGCCTGGCACACATGGGGCAAGAAGGCCATCAACGGCATCGACCGCGACGCCGTGCGCACCTACCTGCAGCTGCTCGACCGCGACGGCGTACCCCAGTTCGAGGAGCCTATCATGGTGAACGACCACATCACCAACAGCTACTGGTCGGAGTATGCCCTGCAGGTGGCCGCCGACGGCAGCGCCATCGTCACCGTGGCCGACGGGCGAGCCGAGGAGGGCGACATGTCCGACGACCAGACCCATGCCAACGGCTTCCAGCCCGCCATCTACAAGATTGACCAGGAGGGCAACTTCCTCTGGGGCCTCGACGGCGTGGAATACCCGCAATACCGGGAAGCGGCCTTCACCAATGCCTACGTGGTGGGCGAAGACACCTACTTCATCTTCTTCAACAACAGCGAAGACGGCAGCGGCATCGCCGAGGACATGACCGGCATCGGCACCTTCATACAGCGCATCAACGACGACGGCACCACCGCCTGGGAGCAGCCCCGCAAGTGGTCCGACGGCCTCATACAGCCGCAGATAGTGCCCTCCACCGACGGCGAGTTCCTGCTCTTCGACAAGTCGCCCAGCGGCTCGCTGGTGCATCGCTTGAACCGCGACCTCGAGGAGGTGTGGGGCGAGCCAGTGGTCTACGATGAGAACAAGTACGACGGCTATGCCATGAACGCCTACAGCCTCGTGCCCGACGGGCAGGGTGGCGCCGTTTCCTGTTTCGTGCGCAACATGAGTGGCTTCACCCACAACATCCGCGTGCAGCACGTCAATGCCGACGGCTCGCTGGGCTTCGGACTGACGGGTCTCGATGCCGCCAACACCGAGGACAACGACTATGACTATTGTAGCGTATCCGTGAACCCGGCGACGGAGGAGATTCTGGTGGACTTCG
Organism: Prevotella sp.; assembly: GCA_017458195.1. GTDB lineage: Bacteria > Bacteroidota > Bacteroidia > Bacteroidales > Bacteroidaceae > Prevotella. The sequence goes on along the minus strand of JAFTGI010000079.1, from coordinate 3,561 downwards.
AGTCGCAGCTGGCCTCGTCCTACGACGTCATGCTGCAGAAGTTCTCCTACGACGGCGACTACCTCTTCGATGACATGGGCCTCTCCATCGCCAGCAAAGACCGCTCGAATGCCTTCGCCTTCGGACAGGTGGGAACGGGAGCACTGGAGAACGGCGACTGGATAGTGGCCTACCGCGACGTGCAGGCCTACGGCGCCAACACGTCGTTCGTCATACGCCGCTATGACAAGGACGGCAAGCGCCTGTGGACGAAGACCATCGGACGTAATATCGATCCTTCGGGCATCAGTTTCTTCGTAGAGAAAGAGGCCGCCTACCTCTTCTATCGGGAGGCAGCAGCAAACAAGAACCCCGGCATCACCATCTTCCGCATGGCCACCGACGGCAGCTACAATGTGGGGTACGGACAGTCGGAGCCCGATGGCATCAGCGCCGTTGCCGCCGCTGGGCAGGGTGCCGCCAGCTACTATTCGCTCGACGGTAAGCAGATGGCGCAGCCGCAGAAAGGCATGACGCTCGTGCGCCGCGCCGACGGCACCGTCAGCAAGGTCATCCGCTAATCAGAACACTTTATTATCCACCAAAAACCAAAGCTTATGAAAAAAAGATTCTCTTTCTGCTTGATGGCACTGCTTGCCTCTGTCGGCATCCAGGCCCAGGTGATTGCCTATGACGTGCAGACCACCACCACCGCCTATGAAGACGTGTCGGGCGGTACGGTCATCGACCTGCAGGGCAACGTGGGCACCGACCTCTCGAAGGTGCTCTTCGACAACGACGGTAACGTCAACTACAACGATGCCGACGACGTGACGGCCTTCCCCATCGGCTTCGACTTCGGCTACGACGGCAAAGTCATGAAGTACTTCGTGCTGACGGGCGACGGCGCCGTGCTGCTGAGCACCGAGGAGACCATCTCCACCGATGTGCACACGACGAGCACGCCGGCCAACTCGCTGACCACGCAGAACTCGAAGAACATGTTCGGCGCCATGACCCGCGAGGGCCACTATGGACTGGACGACACCGAAATCAGCTACAAACTGGAGGGTGCCGACGGCAGCCACGTGCTGGTCATCCAGTATAAGAACATCGGTCTGCAGAGCAACTCCTACTCCGTAGAGACCGAGATGGCCAAGGCCCAGATTCAGTACCGTCTCTATGAGGCCACGGGCAACATCGAGATGAAGGTGAGTGGCTTCAAGCCCTACGACGGAGTGGCCACGGGCAACTACAACTGGATGCGCATCGGCATCGTGGGCGACCCCGGCGACTTCCTGTTCCTCAATAAGTTCGATGCCAATGGCAGCGAAAGCCTCAGCCAGAACAGCGCCAGCGTGGACTACACGGCAGAGAGCTATCCCGCCGACGGCACCACCTGGACCTTCGTGGCTCCTGAGCCTTGCGTGACGCCTGCCGTGGCTCCTACGGCCCTGACGCTCAGCTCGACGACCAGCCAGCTCAGCGGCTCCTTCACCGCTGGCGATGCCGACCGCTATCTGGTGGTTGTGGCCCTGAGCAACAATCTGGGAGCGCTGCCCGCCGACAAGACGAAGTACGCCGCTGGCGACGTCATTGGCGATGGGCAGGTGCTGGCCATCGTAGAGAAAGACCAGTCCATCGAGACGCCCGCAGGCTTTGAGTTCGAACCCGCCACCGAGTATTTCGTGTTCGTCTTCGGCTTCAATTCGCTCTGCTCCGCTGGCCCGCTCTACAACGCCACGCCGGCCACGGCCAGCATCGTCACCAAGCCTGCTGGTCCCGCCGCCATCGCCACGGACAATGTCGGCCTGAACTCATTTACCGTCAACGTGACGTCGAATGGCACGTCGCCCGTCCTGGTGGCCATCACCAGCGAGCAGGGCACTGACCGCTGGGGCGACTACCTGGAAGGTGGCGTCTTCGGCGACCCCACTGGCAGCTATGCCGTGGGCGACGAGATTGAAGGCGGCGGCAAGGTCGTGTTCGCCGGCACTCCCAGTGGTGCTTTCGAAGTGAACGGCCTGGTGGCCGGACGCCCCTACTATCTGCGTGCATGGAGCAGCGATGGCAACGGCGGCTACTCGTCGGAGTATGTCGAGACAATAGCCGTGACGGTGGGCGTGCTCCCCTGGACGGCCGCCATGGACGAGAAGATTGGCTACAACGCCATCCTGCCCGGCTGGACCAAGAGCGACCCCGACGAGTGGAGCAGCCAGCCTGGCGAATACATCTACAGCAACGTCACCTTCATTGAAGACGAGGAGCAGGGCTCTACGTCCTGGATTGAGACACCCTTCATCCAGCTGGGCGAGGCCGGTACCAAGCTGAAGGTCGCCGTCGGCGGTTCAGCCCGTGTTGGCTGGTCGCAGAGCGACTGGACGCTGGGCGACAACGACAAGATTGTGTTCCAGCTGACGAAGGACGGCGAGCAGTATGTCGACGTGTTAACCATCGACAAGAACAATGCCGCCACCCTGTCGAGAAGCGAGCGCACGGCCTTCTCTGCCGTCTTCGACGAGCTGGCTGGCGAGACGGTGCGTCTGCGCATCCTCGTGCAGCGCTTCTCGCAGGGACAGGCCCACATCGGGCAGATTACCCTTGAGGAGAAGAGCGACTGCGAGGCTCCCGTCGACCTCCACCTTGCTGGCCTGGACGGCAGCGACGCCACCCTTGCCTGGACACAGCAGGCCGAGGAAGGCAGCTGGGAGGTGAGCTACAAGAAGGCCGCTGACGATGAGTGGAGCGAGCCGCTGCTGACCAACGAGCCGCAAGTGGTCATCACCGACCTGCAGGGGGCTACGAACTATCAGGTTCGCGTGCGCTCACTCTGCTCTGAGACCAGCGTCAGCTCGTGGTCGGAAGCCTTTGCCTTCAAGACCGGCTACACCGTTCCCTTCGTGACCGACCTGGCCACGGCCGACCTCAGCGACTGGGGTGCCTATGCCGGAATCCTCAGCGAGGACACCGAGCTCTTCGAAGGTGGCGACGTCATCATCTCCACCAGGTGGGGAGGTGGCTATAACCACGTCTACCATCCCAACGTCGAGAGCTATTCGTGGCTCGTCACGCCGAGCATCGCCCTTGGCTCGAATGCCGATGCCAACTATGAGGTGACGTTCACCTTCACCACTGAGTGGGCCATCGTCGGTGGCGACAACTTCAGCATCAAGGCCGTTGTGGCCAAGGAGGGCGAGAACTTCAGCTCGAACAACGTCATTGGCACCATCGAGCTGGCCGACATGCCTGCCGAGGGCGAGCAGGGCACCTATGCCTTCAACTTCTCCGGCTTCACGGGCAACGTCCGCATCGGCTTCTACTTCGCCGGACAGGCCAGCGAGCTGCCCTGGCTCATTCTCGACAGCGTGGGCATGCAGGGTGGCGTCACCACCGCCATCAGCGATGTCCGCACCGCCAGCGCCGACCAGAAGGCTGTCTACAACCTCAACGGTCAGCGCGTGAACGGCCAGCAGAAAGGCCTGCTCATCATCGACGGCCGCAAGGTCATCGTGAAGTAGTTCAGAAACGCTATCCATTGCACAAAAGTAGCCCCTTTTGTGCAAGAAAAACCTGCACAGATTG
>JAFTGI010000078.1 GCA_017458195.1 Prevotella sp. | reverse complement strand
TATACACTCCCCTCCCTCACAAGGAGGGGCCGGGGGTGGGTCTGCTTTACATGCACTGCCGGGAGCGCCATGGAGGCCGCGAGGCTCAGGAGCAGGACGGCGCGGTTCAGGGCATGCTGGGTGTCGCGCCGCAGCAGGAGCCAGAACAGACCATAGAAAAGGGTCAGCAGAAGGGCTGACATCAGGATGTATGGCATACGGGTGAGGGTTATCTGATGAGTTCAATGATTTCTTGCAGTTCCTCGTCGCTGAGTTCCTCGTGCTCGATGAAGAACGAGAGCATCTTCTTCGTGGAGCTGCCGAAGACCGTGTCGCGCACTTCGCGCAGCACGAACGTGACGTATTTCTCGCGGGTGAGCAGGGGCGAAAAGACAAACGTCCGGCCCGTGCCCTCCAGTCGGCGATGCTCCACGTAGCCCTTCGCCTCGAGTATTTTCAGAAAGGTGGCCACGGTGGTGCGGGCCGGCCGTGGCTCGTCGTAGCGCTCGACGAGCGCCAGCACGGTGAGCCCCTGCGGCTGGTCCCACAGGAGGTTCATCAGCTCCGTTTCGGCGCGAGTGAGCGGTTTCAGGTTCTCTATTTCCATCATGTCTGCAAAATTACGCAAAACGGCCCTGCCGGCCAAATCTTTGCGCCGCCGTTTCCTCCGTCGGCCCGTCTTTTTAACATTTATGTTTAGTCCTGCACGGCGGCTTTGTTAGTCCTTAACAGATGGAAACGGAAAAACATTGCACAATGGGACGGCTAATTTGAAAAATATTTGTAACTTTGCAGCCACAAAACCGTAGAAGTATGAGTTACGACGTGAATAAGGTCCGCGAGGACTTCCCGATATTGAAGCGCGAGGTGTACGGCCGGCCGCTGGTCTACTTAGACAATGCTGCGACGACGCAGAAGCCACTGTGCGTGCTCGACGCCATGCGCGAGGAATACCTGAACGTGAACGCGAACGTGCACCGCGGCGTGCACTATCTCTCGCAGCAGGCCACCGACCTGCACGAGGCGGCCCGCGAGCGGGTGCGCAGCTTCATCAACGCGCGGTCGGTCAACGAGATTGTCTTCACCCGCGGCACGACGGAGGCCATCAACCTGGTGGCGCAGACGTTCTGCGAGTCGCAGATGCAGGCGGGCGACGAGGTGCTCCTGACCGACATGGAGCACCATTCGAACATCGTGCCGTGGCAGCTGCAGGCCCAGAAACGCGGCATCGTGGTGCGCCATCTGCCCATCGCTGACGACGGTTCGCTTTGTTGCGATGATATCGCAACATACATGACGGAGAGGACGCGGCTGGTGGCTGTCTGCCATGTGAGCAATGTGCTGGGGACGGTGAATCCGGTCGGGGAGATTGTGCGGATGGCCCATGAGCGGGGCATCCCTGTGCTGGTGGACGGGGCGCAGAGTGCGCCGCACATGCGCATCGACGTGCAGGCCATGGACTGCGACTTCTTCTGCTTCAGCGGACATAAGATGTATGGCCCGACGGGCATCGGCGTGCTCTATGGCAAGGAGGAGTGGCTGGAGCGGCTGCCGCCATACCAGGGCGGAGGCGAGATGATCGACCACGTCTCCTGGGAGCGGACGACCTTCGAGCATGCGCCGCTGAAGTTCGAGGCCGGCACGCCCGACTATGTGGCCACGCACGGGCTGGCCACGGCCATTGACTACCTGGAGCGGCTGGGCCTCGACAATATCAAGGCATACGAGGCAGAGCTGACGCGCTATGCAATGGAGCGGCTGCGCGCCATTCCCGGCATGCGTTTCTTCGGTGAGGCACCGGGGAAGGACGCCGTCGTCTCGTTCCTCGTGGGCGACATCCATCACCTCGACATGGGCACGCTGCTCGACCGCCTCGGCATCGCCGTGCGCACCGGCCACCACTGTGCCCACCCGCTGATGACGCGCCTCGGCGTGACTGGCACCGTGCGCGCCTCGTTCGCCCTCTACAACACGAAGGAGGAGATCGACGCCCTCGCCGAGGGCATCCTCCGCGTCAGCCGGATGTTCTGACCTCAGCGCAGGGACTCGCGGCAGCGGAGGACGGCGCCGACGAGCCACGTCAGGCACATCAGTCGCAGCACCATCGACATTGAGGGGAAGACCGTCATGAGGAAGGCCAGCTGGGCGTTCAGCAGGTGCAGCGTCTGGCGGGAACTCAGGCGGCGCTCCAGCACTTCGCTGTAGTAGCGGGTCAGTGCCTCCACGGGGCGCTCGGCCATTTGCTTCATCACTTCAATAGCGCCCGTCGACTTCCGGGCCGTAATAATCATTTCGTTCATCATAATCGTATTCTTTTTTATTTTTTACCTTTTTACTTTTTTACCTTTTTACTTTTTCCTCGTTTTCGTGTGCAAAATAAAAGGTTTAGAGTGCACAAAAGGTTCACAGGCGAAACTTTCTTTGTTAAAAACGCGGGAATTTAAGTTTTTTTAGTAACTTTGCACCCTAAACAAAGCATTAACCCTCATGTTGGAGAGCCATTACTACACGGGATTGGTCGAGGCGGGCTGCGACGAGGCCGGCCGGGGCTGTCTGGCGGGAGCCGTCTACGCGGCCGCCGTCATCCTGCCGCCCGACTACCGCAACGAGCTGCTCAACGACTCGAAGCAGCTCAGCGAGCGGCGCCGCTACGAACTGCGCACGCAGATTGAGCGCGACGCCGTCAGCTGGGCCGTCGGCATCGTCGGGCCGGAGGAGATCGACAAGATCAACATCCTGCGGGCCTCGATCCTGGCCATGCACCGCGCCCTTGACCAGCTGCAGCCGCGGCCCGAGGCCGTCATCGTCGACGGCAACCGGTTTCAGCGCTGGCAGGACGTGCCCTACACCACTATTATTAAAGGCGACGGCAAGTACCTCTCGATAGCGGCTGCCTCGATCCTGGCCAAGACCTACCGCGACGACTACATGCTGGAGCAGGCCCGCCGCTATCCGGGCTACGGCTGGGAGCAGAACAAGGGCTACCCCACGCAGCAGCACCGCGACGCCATCCGGCGGCTGGGCACCACGCCGCTGCACCGCATGACGTACAACCTGCTGGGCACGCAGGAGCTGAGCCTCGACTTCGGTGAGTAAAATTCCACGACAGCAGTCCGGCGGACGCATTTTTGTATAGCGCGGGAAAACACTGTGTATAGTCCGACTATACACTCTGTATAGCCCGGCTATACAAACCGATGTCCGGAGGGGCAAATTTTGAATATTATTGACACACCATCAATTATGCGACACGACAAACTGGAGCGCGAACTGCAACTGCTGCTCCTGCTGATAGAAAACCACCGCTACACGGTGCCCGAGCTGTGCGACAAGGTCGGCATCTCGCGGCGCAACCTCTACTATTACCTCGACTTCTTCCGCTTTGCGGGCTTCAAGGTCGAGAACCGGCGGCCCTACCACTTCATCAGCAAGGACTCGCCCTTCTTCCGCAAGCTCGACGCCGCCATCCACCTGACCGAGGACGAGGCCATCATGATACGCCGCATCCTGGAGCGCAGCGACGACCGCTCGCCGCAGATGCAGCGGCTCATGCAGAAGCTCGACAAGCTCTACGACCTCGAGATCATCGACTCGGCCGAGCAGCGCGAGCAGGTGGCCCAGAACGTGTCGGCCCTCTACGACGCCATCAAGCAGCGGCGCACCGTCGTCCTGAAGGGCTACTCGTCGCCCCACAGCAACACGCAGCGCGACCGCGTCGTCGAGCCCTTCCTGTTCATGAACGGCAACCAGGAGATCCGCTGCTACGAGCTGCAGTCGAAGATGAACAAGACGTTTAAACTTTCGCGCATCCAGGACGTCGAACTGTTAGACGTCATCTGGTCGCACGAGGCCCGCCATCGCCATGTGTTCACCGACGCGTTCATGTTCAGCGACGAGCAGCAGATGCCCGTGCGCCTCAGGATGGGCCGCCTGGCCACGTCGATGCTGCGCGAGGAATATCCGCGCACGGAGCGCTACATCGAGCCCATCGAGGGCGACGCCGACCACTGGCTGTGCGACATGCCCGTCTGCTCCTACGCCGGCGTGGGCCGCTTCGTGATGGGCCTCTTCGAGGACATCGAGGTGCTGGGCGACGACGGATTCAAGGATTATCTCAACCAAAAAATAAATCATTTAAAAACATTAGAAGTATGAAAAAGATTATGATTCTCACGCTCGCAGCTGCAGCCACGATGACGCTCAGCAGCTGCGGTACGGCCGCCCTGGGCGCACTGGGACAGGTCGTCGCAGCAACGGCCGGACAGCAGACCACCGGCACCACCACCAACGGCACGTCGACGGGCAGCATCCTCGGCGACATCCTCGGCGCCGCCACCAACGGCCAGACCATCGGCAACGTGCTGGGCTCCGTCCTGGGCACGAACACGCTGACCCAGCAGCAGCTCATCGGCACGTGGACCTACCTGCAGCCCGGCGTGGCCTTCACCAGCGACAACCTGCTGGCACAGGCCGGTGGCGAGGTGGCCGCCACGACCATCAAGGAGAAGGTGCTCCCCGTCTATCAGAAGGTGGGCATCAAGTCGTCGAACACGCAGATGCAGTTCAAGGAGGACGGCACCTTCGTGGCCGTCATCGCCGGCAAGCAGATCAGCGGCAATTACACCTTCGACGAGCAGACCTCGCAGGTGGTGCTCCAGACCCTCCTCTTCAACATGACCTGCTACGCCAAGCGCAACAGCGACGGCATCGCCCTGCTCTTTGAGTCGTCCAAGCTGCTGACCCTGCTGCAGACCATGTCGGCCATGAGTGGCAACTCGACGCTCGGCACCATCGGCGACCTGTCGAAGAACTACGACGGCCTGCGCCTCGGCTTCGACTTCAAGTAAAAACAAATCAGGGAAAAGTTTGGCCGTCTGACGTAAAATGTGTAACTTTGCAGTCTGAAAGCGAAGTTACACATTTTTTATATTCAGAACAAACAATGGCAAAGAAAGCACTTCTGATGATTCTCGACGGATGGGGAATCGGACAGCACGGCAAAGGCGACGTGATCTACAATACGCCTACTCCTTATCTTGATTATCTGACTGCCGTTTCGGCTCACTCGCAGCTGCAGGCCTCCGGCGAGGACGTCGGACTGCCCGACGGACAGATGGGCAACTCGGAGGTGGGCCACCTCAACATCGGCGCCGGACGCATCGTCTATCAGGACCTGGTGAAGATCAACCGCGCCTGCCGCTCGGGCGAGATCGTGGACAACCCGCAAGTGAAGGCTGCCTATACATACGCTAAGGAGAACAACAAGAAGCTCCACCTGATGGGCCTCTGCTCCGACGGCGGCGTGCACTCCTCGCTGGAGCATCTGTTCAAGCTCATTGAGGTGGGCAAGCATTATGGACTGAAGAACCAGACCTTCGTCCACTGCTTCATGGACGGCCGCGACACCGACCCCCACTCGGGCAAGGGATTCATCGAGCAGGTCGGGAAGGTGTGCGCCGACAACGACGCCGCCATCGCCTCCATCGTGGGCCGCTTCTACGCCATGGACCGCGACAAGCGCTGGGAGCGCGTGAAGGAGGGCTATGACCTCATCGTCAGCGGCACCGGCAAGCAGGCCACCGACATGGTTCAGGCCATGCAGGAGTCGTACGACGAGGGCGTCACCGACGAGTTCATCAAGCCCATCCACAATGCCGGCGTCAACGGCTGCATCGAGGAGGGCGACGTCGTCATCTTCATCAACTTCCGCAACGACCGCGCCAAGGAGCTGACCATCGCCCTGACGCAGGAGGATATGCCGGAGCAGGGCATGAAGCGGATTCCCGGACTGCAGTACTACTGCATGACGCCCTACGACGCCAAGTTCACGGGTGTGCACATCCTCTTCCCGAAGGAGAACGTCGAGGACACGCTCGGCGAATACCTCTCGCGCATGGGCAAGAAGCAGCTGCACACGGCTGAGACGGAGAAGTATGCCCACGTGACGTTCTTCTTCAACGGCGGCCGCGAAAAGCCTTTCGAGGGCGAGGACCGCATCCTCGTCGCCTCGCCGAAGGTGGCCACCTATGACCTCAAGCCCGAGATGTCGGCCTTCGAGGTGAAGGACAAGCTCGTCGCTGCCATCGGCACCCAGCAGTACGACTTCATCGTCGTCAACTTCGCCAACGGCGACATGGTGGGCCACACGGGCGTCTACAACGCCATCGCCAAGGCCGTCTGGGCCGTCGACCAGTGCGTCCACGACGTCATCGAGGCTGCCAAGGCCAACGACTACGAAGCCATCATCATCGCCGACCACGGCAATGCCGACAACGCCATCAACCCCGACGGCACGCCCAACACGGCCCACTCGCTGAACCCCGTGCCCTTCATCTACGTGACCAACAACAACTCGGCCACCGTGCGCGACGGCCGACTGGCCGACGTGGCTCCCTCGATCCTCCACATCATGGGCCTCGAGCAGCCGAAGGACATGACTGGCGAATGCCTCATCAGCGACTGAAAGAGATGAATGTCCGTATAGAACCGAGCTGGCAACAGCAACTCAGTGGTGAGTTCGACAAACCTTACTTTGTCGGGCTCACCACTGCTGTTCGCAACGAGTACACGCAGTATGCTTGCTATCCGCCGGGGCGACTGATCTTCAACGCCTTCGACCTCTGCCCGTTCGACCGCGTGAAGGTGGTCATCATCGGACAGGACCCCTACCACGAGCCGGGACAGGCCCACGGGCTGAGCTTCTCGGTGCTGCCGGGCGTGCCCTTCCCGCCGTCGCTGCAGAACATCTTCAAGGAGATTGAGCAGGATCTCGGCACACCCGTGCCGCAGGACGGCGACCTCAGCCGCTGGGCCCGCCAGGGCGTGCTGCTGCTCAACGCCACGCTCACCGTCCGCGCCCACCAGGCCAACAGCCACGCACAGCTGGGCTGGCAGACGTTCACCGACGCCGCCATCCAGGCGCTGGCCCACGGCCGCGAGCATCTGGTCTATATGCTGTGGGGCGGCTTTGCCCGCTCGAAGGCTTATATGATCAACCGCCAGCAGAACCTCGTGCTCGAGTCGGTGCATCCCTCGCCTCTCTCGGCCAACCGCGGCGGTTGGTTCGGTCAGCACCAGTTCTCGCGCTGCAATGAGTATCTGAAAGAAAACGGCATTGAGCCTATACAGTGGTAAGGGCCCACCCCCAACCCCTCCCCAAGGGAGGGGAGGATTATAGACTTTTATTTGAAATTCATGAGTTATACACAGACAGTTCCTTCGGACCAAGTATATAATCCCCCCTCCCTTGGGGAGGGGCAGGGGGTGGGCCTTCCCCCCATCCTACAAATTGGCGACATCCTGATTTCGTCTGACCTGCTGACCGAGGAGTTCTGCTGCGACCTCGAAGTGTGCAAGGGCGCCTGCTGCATCGAGGGCGACGCCGGCGCACCCGTCACCATCGACGAGATCATGGAGATTGAGAACCGCCTCGACGACGTCTGGCGCGACCTCTCAGCCTCGGCCCAGAGCGTCATCGACCGCCAGGGCGTCGCCTACACCGACCAGGAGGGTGACCTCGTGACGAGCATCGTCGGCGGCAAGGACTGCGTCTTCACCTGCTACGGCGACATCGATGCTGGCGGTAAGCCCATCCACAACTGCTGCCTCTGCGCCCTCGAACGCGCAGCCAATTCTCAATTGTCCATTGTCAATTCTCAATTCACAAAGCCCATCAGCTGCGCCCTCTATCCCATCCGCGAAAAGACGTTCAGCGACGGCACCACGGCCCTCAACTACCACCAGTGGGACATCTGCCGCTGCGGGCGCGAGCTGGGGCGGAGGCTCCACCTGCCCGTCTATCGCTTCCTCGAGCGTCCCCTGCGCCGCCGCTTTGGCGACGACTGGTATGACGAGCTCTGCGCCGTAGCCGATGAGCTGCACCGCCAGGGCTATCTCTGACCAAGATACAATAAACCGCATGTTTATTCGTTATATTAAAGGTTATATAAAACGAATAGACATGAAAAAGACATTATTTCTGTTGATGATGCTCGCGACCGGTCTGCACATGCAGGCACAGACCGAAGTGGGCCAGTGGACGCTGACGCCGCGCGTGGGCCTGAACATTGCCAAACTGACCGACCCCGACGTCTGGGTTAACGCAGGCTGGAAGATGGAATATGGAACGAAGGTGGGCCTCGCAGCCGGCGCCGAAGCGGAATACCGGCTCTCGCCCTGGACGGCCGTCTCGGCTGCGCTGCTCTATAGCAACCAGGGTTCACGGGTGAAGGATAATCCCGTCTTCCGCAACAACAAGGTGACGCTCCACTACCTCAATGTGCCCCTGACGGCCAAGGCCTACCTCACCGACGACTTCGCCGTGCGGGCAGGTGTGCAGCTTGGCTGGGCCGTGAAGCGGAAGATTACGCTCGACGAGGCCGATGACCATGGGCAGTGGCAGCACAGCGAAACCACCGACACGTGGTATCGCCCGTTCGACCTCAGCATCCCCCTCGGAATTGAATATAACATCGGTCGGTTGCAGCTCGATGCCACTTACAGCATCGGTGTGACCAACGCCACGAAGTGCGACCTGATGAAGATGCACAACCGTGTGCTTCAGCTGACCGTCGGCTATCGCTTCGACCTGCAGCGGTGATCGCTTTGTTGAAGGCTTATTCTCTGCGCACCGTCACGCCGATGTCGGCAATGCCGGGCAGAATCTCGCGCTTCATGTAGTGATGGATGCGAAGGGTGACGGAGTCGCCGGCGCTGAGGACAATGTTGCGCAGGGGGAAGGCGGATTCGTAGAAGTTGAAGCCGCGCGAGAGGGGAGTGCCCTCCTCGTCGGTGAGGCGACAGCGAAGGGTGTCGCTGAGCAGGGTGCCGGAGGGCATGATCAGCTGGTCGACGACGAGGGTGAGCTCCTTGAAGGGATAGCGGCTGCAGGTGCGCAGTCCGATGGTCTCGCTGTAGGCAGCGCCATCGGCGACGGGGCCGACGGCAAACAAGAGGGTGTCGTTCGCCTCCCAGCCCTCGATGGGGGTGTGGTGATAATGGGTATAGATGGTCTTACGGTTGCAGCTGGCAAGTGCCAGTGCAACCGTAAGTGCTATGATGGCGCCGACGGCAACGCGATGCTTACTCCTGAGGCTTCTCATCGTTGGCAGCTGACTGCTTGTTGCGGGGAGTGTCGTTGCGGGGCTTCTTGCGCCTGGGAGGCCGCTGCTGGCTGGGCTGCCCTTCCTGGACCTGCGGGTTCTGTGTGTCCTGAGCCGGCTGACCGTCGGCCTGGGCCTGCTGCTGGGGCGCGCCCTGGGGCTTCTGTTTCTTCTTCTTTTTCTTCTTGGCCTTGTCGAAGCGGGTGATGCTGTCGCCTGCCAGCAGGTCGACGGGCCCCTCGGGCTTCTTCTGCTGGTCGTCGGGCTGCAGGTCGGCCGGCTTCTCGCCGCGGCGGTTCATCTCGATGATCTCCTTGGCCCGTTCGGCGGTGATGGTCTCCAGGTTGGCGGCGATGCGCTTGTCGGTGGAGTAGGTGACGAGCCCGGCCAGGATGTCGGCCTTGAAGTAGAAGTAGTCGGCGTCGAGCGTCTGCAGGATGGCGTCGCGGCTGGGCAGCACCTTGCCGTGCTCGATGTAGTCGTCGACCTCATAGTTCAGGCAGCACTTCAGCTTGGCGCACATGCCGGCCAGCTTCTGCGGGTTGAGCGAGATGTCCTGATAGCGGGCGGCGCCGGTGGAAACGCTGACGAAGTTCTTCATCCACGTGGCGCAGCAGAGCTCGCGGCCGCAGGGGCCCGTGCCACCGATACGCCCAGCCTCCTGACGGGCACCGATCTGCTTCATCTCGATGCGCACGTGGAAGGCAGCGGCCAGGTCCTTGATGAGCTGGCGGAAGTCGACGCGCTCGTCGGCGATGTAGTAGAAGATGGACTTATGCCCGTCGCCCTGATATTCCACGTCTCCGATCTTAATATTCAGTCCGAGGCCCTTGGCAATCTCGCGGCTCTCAATCATCGTCTCGTGCTCGCGGGCCTTGGCCTCGCGGTATTTGTCCATGTCGATCTGGCGGGCCAGACGGTAGATGCGCTTGATGTCGTCAGCCGACTTCAGGTTGGCTTTCTTGATTTGCAGTTTTACTAACCGGCCTGTCAGCGTCACCACGCCGATGTCGTGTCCCGGCGATGCCTCCACGGCCACAATGTCGCCTTTCTTTAGCGGCAGGTTGTTCACGTTGTGGTAATAGCCTTTGCGGGTATGCTTAAACTGAACCTCCACCAAGTCGGTCCACGCCTGATTGCCCGGCACGTCGGCCAGCCAGTCGTAGGTGTTCAGCTGTCGGTCTTGCCGGCCAATGGCCTGATGGCAGAGT
>JAFTGI010000077.1 GCA_017458195.1 Prevotella sp. | reverse complement strand
GCGTGGAAGGGATTGGGAGAAGCAAGGCTTAGGACGGCCTACATCAGACAACAATCGTACAGTCCACGCCCTTATGAGCGTAAACATCCATTGCCTTGTCTGACTGACGTGTTCCCAGAGGTCCTAATTCTGCTTCTTCAGCCTAATCAAGGATGTCAAAGACTCTTATTTCCTTGTTCGTTTCGTTTGCTATTTCTCTTAGAGCTGTCCGCAAACACCTTGTGCGAACGGGTTCAACTACTACGATTAACTACAAAATAAAAAGACGTGGGTGCTTACATCCGCCTGTTCGTCATCTGAGGCCTACCACAGCCCATCACGGTAAACAGACAGAGAAACACTCACGTTTTGAGTATATAGACATCCACAAGTGTGCTGTTGAGGATACTTGATCCTCGCAGCACACTACGGAGAGTATATATACACCCCGTGGAGTTACCCCTGCATTGTTCTCGACCGTGATTCGGAAAGTGGTAGTTTCAGAATGTCCAAAAACAAAGCGTCAGTAACGCCTTCTAATATGTAGTGCTCCACCTGTCGGCTCCGTCATCCTCAAATGACATCGCAGCCGTTACAGGCAGATGCGACTGCAAAATTACAAAAAAGTTTGGGAATAACTTGCCTTTTAGGTTGAAAAACTTAAAGCAAACGGCTAAAAGTTTGGCAAGTGAGCGAAAATTCTCTGATGTTGAGGGGGCTTTTCATTTGTTTTTTGTAATTTTGTCGCGTAAATAAACAACCGTATGATTATGAAGACAAGAGAATGGAAAGAGATTCGGAAGTTTGAGGAGATTCTTTTTGAGGAGTACGACGGCATTGCCAAGATTACGATCAATAGGGCGCGCTATCGCAATGCGTTCACGCCGCGGACGACGCTGGAGCTGAGCCAGGCCTTCGCCATTTGCCGCGAGCTGCAGCGCATCCGCGTGGTGCTGCTGACGGGCGCCATGAGCGAGGTGCCCGAGGGCAAGACGCTCGCCGACGTGAAGCATGCCTTCTGCTCGGGCGGCGACATGCACGTGAAGGGCCGCGGCGGCTATGTCGACGACGAGGGCGTGCCCCGTCTGAGCGTGCTCGACGTGCAGATGCAGATCCGCCGCCTGCCGAAGCCCGTCATCGCGATGGTCAACGGCTATGCCATCGGTGGCGGTCATGTGCTCCATCTGGTCTGCGATCTGACTATCGCGTCCGAAAATGCCGTTTTCGGACAGACGGGTCCCAAGGTGGGCTCGTTCGACGCCGGCTTCGGCTCCAGCTATCTGGCTCGCATCGTCGGTCAGAAGAAGGCCCGCGAGATATGGTTCCTCTGCCGCCAGTACACGGCGCGCGAGGCTGAGCAGATGGGCATGGTGAACAAGGTCGTGCCCATTGAGCAGCTTGAGGACGAGTGTGTCAGCTGGGCTCAGGAGATGATGGAGCGCTCGCCGATAGCCCTGCGCATGATCAAGGCCGGCCTCAATGCCGAGCTCGACGGCCAGGCCGGTATCCAGCAGTTGGCCGGCGACGCCACGATGCTCTACTATTTCCTCGACGAGGCCCAGGAGGGCGGCCATGCCTTCCTCGAGAAGCGCAAGCCCGATTTCGGCCGGTTCCCCCAAGTGCCATGACTGGAAATGAGAAATGAGAAATGGGAAATGAGAAATGGGAAATGAGAAATGAGAAATGGTCAATGTTCAATGTTCAACGTTCAATGGTCAATGTTCAATGTTCAATGCTCAATGGCCAAAGTGCCGCTTTTCGAAAGTAATATAGGGGTATATTACCTTCAAGAAGCGCCATTTTTTAATTTTTGAAAGATGAAAATAACGATTAAGGAGCACGTGCTCCATTTCCGTCAGCCGGCAGGTACGTCGCGCGGTGTCTACACCGAGCGGCGGTCGTGGTTCGTTGAAGTCGTTGAGGGCGACCGCCGCGGGGTGGGCGAGTGTACTCCCTTGCCCGACCTGAGCTGCGACGCCCGGCCTGACTATGCCGAGGTGCTCCGCCGTTTTTGCGACGACGTGGAGCGCACCGGAAGGATCGACTTTGAGGCCATGCGCGACTATCCCTCCATGCTGTTCGGCCTCGAGACGGCCATCCAGAGTGTAAACTCTCCACTTTCCACTTTCCGCTCTCCACTATTGTTCGACACTCCGTTCAGCCGCGGCGAGGTGGGTATTCCCATCAACGGACTGGTGTGGATGGGCACGTATGAGGAGATGCTCCGCCGCATGGAGCAGAAGTTGGCCGACGGCTTCCGCTGCGTGAAGCTCAAGGTGGGGGCCATCGACTTCGACCGCGAGCTTGACCTGGTGCGGCGCATCCGCGAGCGCTTCGGGCCGCGCGAGGTGGAGCTGCGGCTCGATGCCAACGGCGGCTTTGCTTTCGACGAGGCACTCTACAAGCTGGAACTGCTCTCGCAATATGCCATCCACTCCATCGAACAGCCCATCCGCCAGGGCCAGTGGGCGAATATGGCCGAGCTCTGCCGCGACGCCCCGCTGCCCATTGCCCTCGACGAGGAGCTCATCGGCGTGAACGACCCGGAGCAGAAACGGCAGCTGCTGCGCATCGTCAAGCCGGCATATATCGTCCTGAAGCCCTCGCTCCACGGCGGCATGGCCGGTTGCCGCGAATGGATCCGGCTGGCGCGCGAGGAGGGCGTCGGCTCGTGGATCACATCGGCGCTCGAAAGCAACGTCGGACTTAATGCCATCGCGCAGTTCTGCAGCTCCGTCTATGGCCCCGCCATCACCATTCCCCAGGGCCTCGGCACGGGCCAGCTATTCACCGACAACATCCCCATGCCGCTCGAGATACGCGGCTCGCAACTATGGATCTCAAGGAATTCTTAGATGAGTGGAATGACCCGGGCGAGCGCCTGCTGGTGCACACCAGCGGTTCGACCGGACAGCCGAAGCCGCTGTGGGTGGAGAAGCGCCGCATGGAGGCCTCGGCGCGTATCACCTGCCAGTTCCTGGGACTCAAGGCGGGCGACACGGCCCTGCTCTGCCTGCCGCTCGACTATATCGCCGGAAAGATGATGGTGGTGCGGGCACTGACCTGCGGACTGAGGCTCATCAGCGTGGCGCCCGGCGGTCATCCTTTGGCTTCATTGGACGATGCTATCTCTTTTGCCGCCATGATTCCCATGCAGGTCTATAATTCATTGCAGGTGGCTGAGGAGCGCGAGCGGCTCAGGCAGATTACGCATCTAATCATCGGCGGCGGCGCCATCGACGACGCCCTGGCCGCCGAGCTCCGCTCGTTCCCCAACGCCGTATGGAGCACCTACGGCATGACCGAGACCCTCTCGCACATTGCCCTGCGGCGGCTCAGCGGCCCCGAGGCCAGCGAGTGGTACACACCTTTCGATTCGGTTCGCGTGAGTCTGAATGAAGAAAGTTGCCTGGTGATAGACGCCCCGTTGGTATGCCCTGAGACCTTGACGACCAACGACTTGGCCGAAGTCTGCGACGGTCGCTTCCGCATCCTCGGGCGTCGCGACAACGTCGTCTGCTCGGGTGGCATCAAGATTCAGATGGAGGAGGTGGAGCGCCGACTTAGCCCCTGTCTGCAGGAGCCCTTCTGCATCACAAAGGTGAAAGACCCGAAGTTTGGGGAAGCAGTAGTCCTGCTGACGGAGTCGGACGAACTGAAAACGATTGAGAGGCTCTGCCGTGAGAGCCTCCCAAGATATTGGTGGCCGAAGCATATTCTGCATGTCAGCCGCATTCCTATGACCGCGACGGGCAAGGTGGCCCGCAAGGAGGCAGCGCGCTTAGCTGCCCTCGCGGTAGAAGTCTAAGGCTTCTTCAATCTCCCCGCGCGTGGCCGTCTGGTTGATGCGCAGGTCGCCGATGCCGCCGAGCAGCGTGAAGTTGATCTGTCCGGCGGTGTTCTTCTTGTCGTGCGTCATCAGCTGGAGCAGGGCAGGGTAGTCGTCGCAGGTGATGGGCATGCGGCCGTAGTGGTCGAAGACGAAACGGACGGTCTGGCGCATGCGGTCGACAGGGAATCCGCACTTGATGCAGCTCAGATAGAGCTCGCATACCAGGCCCCACGCCACGGCATAGCCATGCAGCACGGGCTTGCGGCCCAGCGCCAGCGACTCGAAGGCATGGCCCACGGTGTGGCCCAGGTTGAGCGCCTTGCGCAGGCCCTGCTCCAAAGGGTCTTCGAGCACGATGCGCTCCTTGACGGCCACCGAGTCGGCAATCATGCGCTGCAGACCGGCAAGCGCGGGCGCCTCGATGTCGAAACTGAGCAGCTCGGCCCACATTGCCTCCGTGCTGATCAGCCCGTGCTTCAGCATCTCGGCATAGCCGGAGAGCATGTTCTCCCGATCCATTGTTCGCAGGAAGGTCGTGTCGATGACCACCGACTGGGCATTGCAGAACACGCCCACCTCGTTTTTCAGTCCGCCGAAGTTGAAGCCCGTCTTGCCGCCAACCGAGTCGTCGACCATGGCCAGCAGCGTCGTCGGGATGTTGATGAACCTGATGCCGCGCTTGAACGTCGAGGCAGCAAAGCCGCCCAGGTCGGTCACCATGCCGCCGCCCAGGCTGACCATGAGCGAATGGCGGGTGGCGCCGAGGCGTTGCAGCTCCGCCCAGACATGGCCGACGCTGTCGAGCGACTTATGCTGGTCGCCGGCGGGAATCGTGATGACTGCGGCCTCGGCCAGACATGCGAAACTGCTGACAACCGGCAGGCATGCCTCGCGCGTCGTCTCGTCGACCAGCACGAAAAGGCGGTCGTGGGGGCAGAGCGCCAGTTCCTCGCTGAGGGCCTGCTCCAGATCCTGTGGGAAAATGAGTCGTTGCTTCTCCATAACAGTCTGCAAAGTTAAGACAAAAGCACGAAACGGCCAAATTTTTCCGCTACAATTAAACTTTAGGCGACAAGATGCGTCTACAATAGAAAGAAAGCAAAAAGATTGATTCAGTTATTTATGATGAAAAGAATTCTACTCCTGATGGCCGTCGCAGTCATGGCCCTCTCAGTGAATGCACAACGGACGGTGAGCGGAAAGGTGGTCGACGGCGACCAGAACGAAGAAGTCATCGGAGCAACGGTGGCCCTGCTCAAAAGCGACAGCTCGCTCGTCAGCAACGCAAAGACAAACCTCGACGGACAGTTTACGATTACAGCCCAGCAGGATGGACAGTTCATCCTGCGCATTACGTATGTGGGCTACAAGACCCTCTACAAGAACCTGACCGTCAGCGGGAGCCCCGTCAACATGGGCACGCTGACCATGCAGGTGGACTCGAAGATGCTGAAGGACGTGGAGGTCGTGAAGAACCTGGCCAAGGTCTATTCCAAGGAAGACACCTTAATATATAACGCGGGCGCGTATAAGACGCCTGAGGGCTCGGTCGTCGAGGAGCTGGTGAAGAAGCTGCCCGGCGCCGAGGTGAGCGACGACGGCTCGATCACCATCAACGGCAAGCAGGTGAAGAAAATCAAGGTCGACGGCAAGGAATTCATGACGGGCGACACCCAGACGGCCATCAAGAACCTGCCCACCTCGATCGTGGAACGCGTGAAAGCCTACGACCAGAAGAGCGACCAGGCCCGCATCACCGGCATCGACGACGGCGAGGAGGAGATGGTGCTCGACTTCGGACTGAAGCGGGGCATGAACCGCGGCACCTTTGCCAATGCTGACGCAGGCCTCGGCACGAAGCATCGCTACTCTGGACGACTGATGGGGGCCCGCTTCAACAGCGCCGCCCGCCTGATGGGCTTCGCCCAGGCGAACAACGTCAACGACATGGGCTTCGGCGGCGGTGGCGGCGGCGGACGCTTCGGCGGTGGCGGCCGCAATGGTCTCAGGGCCTCGAAGATGGTGGGCCTCAACGCCAACTACGAGCAGAGGGACCGCCTGAAGCTCGACGGCTCGGTGCGCTGGAACCACAGCGACGGCGACGCCTGGAGCCGCAGCGCCACCGAGAACTTCGTGTCGCGCACGGGAGCCTTCTCGAACAGCGTCAACCAAAACTATTCGCGCTCGAACTCTTGGAACGGCCAGATGCGCCTGGAGTGGACGCCCGACACGCTGTGGAACATCAACCTCAGGCCAACGTTCTCATGGTCGAACAACGACGGCACCTCGTGGTCGACTTCCGGCTCGTTCGCGCAGGATCCCTACAACTATGTTGACTATGCGCTCAGCTCGCGCGCCGACATCCTGAAAGCCATCAACTACCTGCAGAAGAACTATGCCGGCGACTCGCTCCTCGTGAACAGCCGCGACAACAGCTCCCTCAGCTACAGCGACAACAACCGCCTGGGTGCCGAGATGACCGTCACCCGCAAGCTTGGCGGCGGCGGGCGCAACATCTCGCTGCGACTGCAGGGCAACTACACCGACGGCGACTCGCGCTCGCTGTCGCTGCAGGACGTCAACCTCTACCAGACCACGATGGCCATGTACGACTCAACCTATAGCGAATACTTCCGCAACCGCTATAACCTGACGCCGACGAAGAACTACGACTACTCGGCCCGGCTGAGCTACAGCGAGCCGATAGCCACCCAGACCTATTTGCAGTTCTCGTATAACTTCCAGTACCGCTACACCAAGAGCGACCGT
>JAFTGI010000076.1 GCA_017458195.1 Prevotella sp. | reverse complement strand
CAAGGAGTTCGGCGTCATCCCCGGCGTCACCGACCGCGACTACTACACCAACTCGAACCACGTGCCCGTCTACTACAAGTGCTCGGCCCGCCACAAGGCTGAGATTGAGGCGCCCTACCATAACCTAACCCGCGGCGGACATATCTTCTACGTCGAGATTGACGGCGACGCCACACACAACCCGCAGGTCATCATGAGCGTCGTCGACATGATGGACCGCCTCGACATGGGCTACGGCTCAGTGAACCACAACCGCAACCGCTGCATGGACTGCGGCTACGAGAACGCCACGCAGGACCTGAAGGTGTGTCCCCGCTGCGGCTCGAAGAACATTGACCGCCTGCAGCGCATCACAGGCTACCTCGTCGGCACGACCGACCGCTGGAACAGCGGCAAGCTGGCCGAGCTGAACGACCGCGTCACCCACATCGACGACGGCGAACAGCGGTTGTTCTGATCAAATACCACGGATTAAACGGATTAAACGGATTGTCTTTTAATAACATTGACATCCGTTTAATCCGTTTTTTATATTAGCTAAAAAAGTTTCTTGTACTTCAAGTCGATCTTCGTGTATTGATGATCGGCGTTCCAATGTTCGAACAGGCCAAGAGGCTTGTCCAGAGCCCTGCCCTCCTGCTTGTAGACAGTGCCGCTGGGCGTGTTGGGAATCGAGGCCGCCTCGCGGAGATACTCGTCGCAATAGTTCAGCGAGCCGAACTCGGGCCACTCGCCGATGATGATGTCCATGGCCACGGCGTCGCAGGCCACCTCGTCCTGCGAGGCGATGATTGAACAGGCCCAGTCGCCGTTGAAGGGCGCCTTCATCCACTTCGGGTTGGGGGCTCCGTTGACGTCGCGCGAGCCGTAGGTGCCGTCGATGAGGAACAGCAGCGCCTTCTGGCCCATGTCCTTGTGAGCCATCCAGTCGACGAAGGTCTTATACTGCGGCTTGCCACCCCGCTTGTCCTGACTGACGTTGACGTGGGCATTCTGGCGCCAGAGCAGGTTGATGTCGGTGGCGCCGTACCAGTTCTTCGACGTCAGGGTCACGCCGGGGCCGTTGTGGGTCTTCAGCAAGGCCGAGTTGATCAGGTAGTCGGCGTCGACGATGCACTTTGCCAGACCGCGAGCCATCTTGCCGTTGTCGACCGAGTAGACAATCTGCTCGGGATAGTAGTCACACTTCTCGCGGCCCTCGCCACCGATGTTGTCGACGAAGCGCACCTGCGGGAACTCACGATAAACCTTATAATAGATGCTGTCGGTGATGGCGCGCGAAGGCTCGCAGAGCACGATGTCCTGCGGCCGCACACCGCCGTCGCGCACCATTGAGCGCACCAGGGCCAGGGTCACGAAGGGCGACGAGTTGAGCTCGATGGTGTCGCGGTGAGTGATGGCGTTGTTCAGGTTGAGCTTCACGGCAATCGACTCGCCTTTCTTGTAGCCACGGCTGCCGCGGCCATGCTTCTTGTTGAAGTCGCGGAAAAGCGCCTGCCAGGCCTTCTTCGCCGTCGGTTGGCCCGTCAGCTGCATCACGGCCTCGGGAATCATCCGGTCAGCCATGGCCTGGTCGTTCCAGCGGTCCTCGACCCACAGTCCGGTCTTACCGTCCCACTTGGCCACACCGGGGCAGTGCACCCAGGCCACGCGGCCCGGATGGATGCCGCGCCCTTCGCCAATGGGCTGGTTGGGACCAACAAAGAGCTTAGGCTTCGGGCTGTTCAGCTCGCCGAAGAAGACGCGATCGCGGTTGACGGCATCGCCGAGCAGCTGGATGGTCGTCGACGGTCCCAGGTCGGGGTTGCGCCATGAGCAGAGCTGCCACACCACCTTCCCTTCCTTGTCAATCTCCAGGGCCTGCACCGGAGCGTTCAGGGTGTCCATCGGCGTCTTGTTCCACTCGTTATACCAGTTGTTGACGATGTGGTTGCCGTTCTTCAGCCGGATGGTCTTCTGAGGCTGCGTCAAGCCGTAGTCGAGGGTGTTCATCTCCCAGAGCACATGCCCCTGGCGGTCAATCTCCTGAATCATGCCTTTGCGGCCGGTGATGAGAATCGTGCCTTTGGGCATCTCCTGCACCGACCAGGGCAGGAACCCACCCCAACGGTCCACCTCGCGGCCGTCGCTCGTGTATTCGTGGATGCACCCCAGAGCCATGTTGGCCACGAGCAGCGTGCCCCGCGAGGTGAGGCGGGCGTTGCGGAACTGCCCGTGGACGGAGCCCTTCTCATTAGTTGGCAGCTCAAACTCCCTGACGATGCGCTTCGAGGGGATTTCCATGATCACCACCTTGGGCGGCCGGCCGTTCTGCACGAACACCACATGACTGCGCCCGATGGGCTGAATGGTGTGAATCTCGGTGCCCTCAGGGGCAGCGTAGGCCCACACCGTCTCGTTCTGCTGAGTCACCTCGGCAATGCCATACTGGTGGGCCAGGAGGATGTGGCCGTCGGTCATCAGCACGGCATCGCTGATCTCGCCCTTATGGAGTTGGTCTGCGTAAGCCCAGCTGACCTGTCCATCCTTGACGATGAACATGCGGCGTTGCTTACTCTGTCCGGCATAGAAGAAGTTGTGGCGACCGAGGGACATATCTACGTCCTGAGCTGCCATACCCAACAATGTCAGCAAAAAGATTACAATTCCTGTTATTCTTCTCATAATGATTCGTGCTGCCTTAAAGGTTTTTAATAAAGGCTACACCTCACGATGTAGCCTTTATCGCAAAAACTAAATACTAACTGCTGTTATTAAAGACTAACCAATCTATTTATGTGTGTGTTTTTAATAACCGGGGTTCTGCCATGCCTTCTTCTGGTCGTCGGTCAGGTCAGAGCCGTCTTCGTTCTTCAGACCGTCGATGAAGGTCTGGGGAATCGGGCGATAGATGTGACGGTCCTGAACGCCGGCAGCAGCCTCAGGATTGAAGGCCTTGGCGCGGGCCACGAGGGTCTTCGTGCGCGAGAGGGTCTCCCAGCGCTGCCACTCGCCGATGAGCTCGCGTGTGCGCTCATTGAGGATGAACTGGATGGCGCGCTGCTGCTGTCCGCTGACGCCGAGCTTGCTGAGGATGGCCTCATCCTCTGCGGGCAGGTTGTCCCATGTCCAGTTGGTCAGGTTGCTGGCAGCGGTGGTGACGGGCTGCTTGGGGTTCGACAGGTAGTAGGTGTTCATCCAGG
The DNA here is from genome assembly GCA_017458195.1 of Prevotella sp. Classification (GTDB taxonomy): domain Bacteria; phylum Bacteroidota; class Bacteroidia; order Bacteroidales; family Bacteroidaceae; genus Prevotella. The sequence goes on along the minus strand of JAFTGI010000076.1, from coordinate 1,829 downwards.
GGTTCGAGTTCTCGTACATGGCAGCGTTGCTGGCGTTGTCGTGCAGGGCGTTGCTCACTTCGAAAGCCTTCGAGCCGTCGACATAGTAGGAGCGGTTCTCACCATTCTTCCACTGGGCGCGGGCGCGGATGACGTCGACATCCTTCTTGGCCGAGGCATAGTCGCCCAGACGGGCGTAGCACTCGGCACGCACCAGATAGGTCTCACCCAGACGGGCCATCGTCACGTCGCGATAGGCGTCGCCCTTCTCAGCCTGACGGGTACCGTCGGTGCACTTGTTGATACCGGCAAAGAAGTTGCACACAGCCGTCGACTTGAAGTTCGGGGCCACGTACTGGCCGTTCTGATAGAGCACCGAAGCGCTGGGCACCCACTGGCCGGGCGTCGAGGTCAGCTCGCCGGCATCAGCCGTCTGGCGGTGCAGGTTCTTGTCCTTGTCCTCACGCCATTCGGGCAGTCGGCCGGCGTCATCCTTGAAGTCGGGGCCCTGTGCGTATGCACCGAAGGTGTAGCCGTCGTAGGTGTGGTCGTCCTTCGTGTTCAGAATCATGACGACACCCGGGTCGCCCAGTTCTACGCCGCGTGAGGCATCAACCACGGTATTGACACCATAGACGGTCTTGAAGGTCTTCCACAGACGGGCGTCGTTCACGTGGTCGTAGGCAGCATAGGTGTACTCCGTGGGACGGCAGCGCTGGAAATCCATCTCGCCGGTCCACACGCCGCGCTTGGTCCAGCCGCCTCCGAAGCCGGCGCCGAACTGCGGGCCAAAGTAGTTGTACGTGCGGTTGCCGAAGCGGCCCTGAGTCACGCTGTTGTTGTTGAAGCCGGCAGCCATCAGGATTTCGCTGAGCTGCTCAGTCTCGCAGTCAACGCCCGTCCAGTTGGCATAGAGGTCGCTGTAGTTGGGGGCCAGCTGGCGGGCGCCGATGGCGTAGTTGCAGGCCTCGATGGCCTCCTTCAGGTCAGCCTCCTTGGTAGAGGCGTTGAAGGCATCGCAGCGCTCCGAGGCACGGAACAGCAGGGCCTTGGCCAGGAAGTGTGCAGCGGTGGCCTTCGTCCAGGTGATGCCCTTGCCGTAGGTGAACTCCTCGCCGGCGAAGAGGTTGTAAGCCTGGCGCAGGTCGCTGATGACCTGTGCCCATGCCTCTTCCTCGGTGGCTTGCTTGAAGTTGCGCACCACGCCTGAGGCGGGGGTGAGCTGCAGCACGGGTCGGCCATACTGGGCCGTCAGACGGTAGTAGTTGTAGCCGCGCAGGAAGTAGGCATGTGCCAGACAGCGGTTGCGGACGGTCTCGTCGCTGATGACGCCGGCCTTGTCGATGATGGTGTTGCACGAAGCAATGCCGTAGTACAGCTCGTTCCACAGGGCGTCGACTGCGGGGCAGTTGTTGTTGGCAGCACCCAGGGCCGTGGTGCAGTTCATGGGCTGCAGACGGTTGTCGTAGGTGTTCCAAGGCTCCGAGGTCAGGTCGTTGGCGTTGGTCCACTCGTCGGTGCCGTAGAGGGTGATGCCGTAGGCCCACTCATAGCCGAAGTGCCAGCGCAGGTTGCCGTAGAGCGACACCGTGAGTGCCTCCAGACCCTCCTCAGAATCGAAGTACTGGGTGGAATACTTGGTGGTCAGGTCCTCGTCGAGGAAGTCGCCCGAGCAAGAGGTCATCCCTGCTGTCAACGTCATGGCAAGCAGGCCACCGATTATATATTTATTGTATTTCATATCCTTGCTATTTTATTTTTTAATTCTTTTATTTCCTAAAATCCGCAGATAATTTTTCGAGTGTCAGATTTAGCCCTTGCTTGTGACGATTGTGTCTGACTCTAGGCTT
>JAFTGI010000075.1 GCA_017458195.1 Prevotella sp. | reverse complement strand
GCAAAGCTAATCACTTTTTTCCGTCTATGCAAGCGACTCGGTGCATTTCTTTCGTCGGACAGCCCCCGTGAAACGGGGGATGGCCGAACAGTTATATCACGCCTTTACTTTCGACCCTTCGAAAAGTTTGCTGCAAAGATAGTTATTATTCTTCTCTTTGCAGATAAAGTTTCAACAAACTGGCCGTTTTGTTCAGTAAACCGTCACGCTGCCTCCGTCGCTGCAGGCATATTTGCTGCATAGCTCCTGAATGAAGCGGGCGTTTTCCAGGACACGCTCGCGATTGCCGTCGTAGCCGTTGACGAGGACGACGAGGTGGCGTGTGTCGATGGTGATCTTTGTGCGCTCATTGTCGCTGGTCGGGGTGCCGACGCCTCCCTGAGCGTCGCGATAGACGGGCAGACCTGCAATATTGAGCATGCCGCGGCCGATGCCTTCGTAGGGCTCGCCTTCGCGGCCGATGCCCAAGGTGAGCGTGTCGCCTACAAACTTCGAGGCATCGAAACCTCCGATGCTGTAGCCATAGGCGATGGATGCCAGGTTGATCAGGTCGACGAGCGTGTCAATCTGATAGAGCTCCTTACCTTGCAGCATGCGACGGATGAGTGCTTCGCTGGCGGGCCGATAGCGCGAGGGATCCTTGCCGCAGGCCCGGTAGACCCGCCGCGTGGCCGCAATGCTTGGCAGGTCCTTCAGCGTCTCGGTAGTCAGCTCCTGCCGGAACTGCTCCTCGAGGCGATGGATCTCGTCCCAGAGGCCGGGGTTGTAGCGTGTGTTTTTTACCTGTGCCTCAACGCATGCGCCGACAAAATTGGGGCAGACGTTGGCTATTTCCTCAGACACGATGATATGCATGGCTTATTAATTATTGATGAGGTTAAGAAATTCGTTTTCCGAGACGATGCGGATGCCCAGCTTCTGGGCCTTCTCGAGCTTCGAGGGCCCCATGTTGTCGCCGGCCAGGATGAACGAGGTCTTGCCTGAGATGGAGCCCACGTTCTTGCCGCCGTTCCGCTCGATGATGAGCTTATACTCGTCGCGCGAGTGATGCTGGAACACACCGCTGATGACCACCGACTGTCCGGCGAGCTTGTCGCTGGCGGCGGCCGTCTGCTCAGCCGACAGGGCGAACTGGAGGCCATAGCCGCGCAGGCGCTCCACAATCTCGCGGTTCTGGGCGTTGTGGAAATAGCCGATGATGCTCTTGGCCATCACTTCGCCGATGCCTTCCACCTCCTGCAGTTCTTCCAGTCCGGCCTCCATCAGGGCGTCCATTGACTTGAAGTGGCGGGCCAGCAGACGGGCCGACGTCTCGCCGACAAAACGGATGCCGAGAGCAAAGACGACGCGCTCGAAGGGCACCTCCTTCGACTTCTGGATGCCGTTGACGATACGCTGGGCCGACTTGGTGCGGCTTCCGTCGCCGTTGATCTGCTGAACATCAATGTCGTAGAGGTCAGCAACGTTCCTGATGAGTCCGCGGCGATAGTATTCGTCGACCGTCTCAGGCCCCAGCGAGTCAATGTTCATCGCCCGGCGGGCTATGAAATGCTCGATGCGCCCCTTGATCTGCGGCGGACAGCCAGCGTCATTGGGACAATACCAGGCTGCCTCGCCCTCGTAGCGGGTCAATGGTGAGCCGCACTCCGGACAGCGTTTGATGAATTCTACGCGCTGGGCAATGATGGGGCGCTCGTCAAGATTGACGCCGACAATCTTCGGAATGATTTCTCCGCCTTTCTCAACGTAGACCATGTCGCCGATGTGCAGGTCGAACGAGCGGATGAAGTCCTCGTTGTTCAGCGTGGCCCGCCGCACGGTGGTGCCCGCCAGTTGCACGGGCTCCATGTTGGCCACGGGCGTCACAGCACCGGTGCGCCCCACCTGGTAGGTGACCTCCAGAAGACGGGTCTGCTGGCGCTCCGCCTTGAACTTATAGGCAATGGCCCAGCGGGGACTCTTGGCTGTGAACCCGAGCGAGCGCTGCTGGCGCAGGGAATTGACTTTCAGTACGATACCGTCAGTAGCCACGGGCAGGTTCTTGCGCTCCGTGTCCCAATAGTTGATGAAATCCAAAATTTCATCCACACTATGCACCTTGCGCATTCCTTCCGAAATCTTGAAGCCCCACTGGCGGGCCGCTTCAAGATTTTCATAGTGCCCTTCGGCAGGCAGCTCGTCGCCTAACAGATAATAGAGGTAAGCGTCGAGGCCGCGTTGTGCTACCACCTTCGGGTCGAGGCTCTTCAGCGTGCCGCTGGCCGCATTGCGCGGGTTAGCGAACAGCGGTTCTTCCTTAGCCTCACGTTCGCGGTTAAGCCGTTCAAAAGAAGCCCACGGCATCAGTATCTCGCCGCGAATCTCGAAGGAAGAGGGAGCCCCCCCTACGGCCCCCGAGGGGGCTTCAATAGTATTGAGGGTTAAGACCAGCGGAATGCTCCTTATGGTGCGGACGTTAGCCGTCACGTCGTCGCCATGGACGCCGTCGCCGCGCGTGACGGCCTGAACGAGACGGCCGCCCTCATAGATGAGCGATATCGACAGACCGTCGTACTTCATTTCGCAGCACACCTCGAAAGGCTCGCCGCCCAGCCCCCGGCTGACGCTGTCGAACCATTCGCGCACCTCCTCGGCACTGTAAGTGTTAGCCAGCGAGAGCATCGGCCGCTGGTGGGTCACCTGCCGGAAACCCTCCTGCAGGTCGCTGCCTACGCGCTGCGTCGGCGAGTTGGGGTCGTAGAGCTCCGGGTGGCGGGCCTCCAGGTCCTGCAGCTCGCGCATCAGGAAGTCGAACTCCTGGTCGCCGATGGTCGGCTGGTTCAGCACATAGTAGCGGTGGTTATGCTCATGCAGTTCGCGCCGAAGCTGCTCTATACGTAGTCTTTCATCCATCATAGTCAATCCGTAATTTGGTCGCAAAGTTACGAAAAAACGGGAAAATGGCAAAAGAAAAATGGCATTTTCTTTGGCGGTTACGGTGCTTTTTCGTAACTTTGCAGTCCATTCGTTTTATTAACCCTATAATAAGAATACGACAATGAAGAAGTATGTTTGCGACGTTTGTGGCTATGAGTATGATCCCGAAGTAGGCGATCCCGACAGCGGCATCGCTCCTGGCACGGCCTTCGAAGACCTGCCCGACGACTGGGTGTGCCCCATCTGCGGCGTTGGCAAGGATCAGTTCAGCGAAGCTTAAGCAGACTTGAAGCGCGACAACCCCTTGGCGCTCCTGAAGCTCATCTGGCGGGCCCGTCGCCCGTCGGCTGTAGTGGATATGCCCGTGGTGAAGAACAACTTTTGGCTTCGTCCGGGCTATGAGGCATTGACGTTTTTCGGATTCATCGTCACTCCCACAAACCGCGAAGCCGAAGCGATGAGCAGTCGCACGTCAGCCCTGAAGCGCCACGAGATGATCCACCTGCGGCAAGCGCAGTCGACGGGCGACTCGTGGGTGCGCTTCTATTTTTTATATATATGGTACTACCTGCGGGCCTTGCCTCAGAACCGGCGTATGCGGAATGCGGCCTACCTGATCAATCCCTTTGAGATGGAGGCCTACCGCCACATGGGCGAGCCTGACTACCTCGACCGCCCCGCTACGGAGTGGCGCCAGTGGGCCATGATGAAGCCCCGCGAACGGCTGGTCCTACTGCAGAGTCGCCACAAATAGTTCCTAATTCTTACCTCTCACCTCTTACTCGGCGCAGCCGACACTTCTAAATTCTAAATTCTAACCTCTTACTTCTCAAGAAGAAATGCGAATAGACATTATCACCGTGCTGCCCGAAATGCTCGAGGGCTTCGTGCACGAATCAATACTGGCGCGGGCCGAGAAGAAAGGCCTGGCCGAAATCCGTCTGCACAACCTGCGCGACTATACGCTCGACAAGTGGCGCCGCGTCGACGACTACCCCTACGGCGGCTCGGCCGGCATGGTGATGCAGTGCGAGCCCATCGACCGCTGTATCACGGCCCTCAAGGCTGAGCGCGACTACGACGAGGTGATCTTCACTTCGCCCGACGGCGAACGCTTCAATCAGCATATTGCCAACGAGCTGTCGCTCATGGGCAACCTCATCATCCTGGCTGGCCACTACAAGGGCATCGACCAGCGCGTGCGTGACCATCTCATCACGCGCGAAATCAGCATCGGCGATTTCGTCCTGACGGGGGGCGAGCTCGTGGCTGCCATGATTGCCGACGCCGTCGTGCGCGTCGTGCCGGGCGTCATCGGCGACGAGCAGAGTGCCCTCAGCGACTGCTTCCAGGACGACCTGCTGGCCGCTCCCATCTACACGCGTCCCGCCGACTATCGGGGGTGGAAGGTGCCCGAGATCCTGCTCTCAGGCAACGAGGCCAAGATCCGCAACTGGGAACTGGAGCAGGCCATGGAGCGCACACGCCGCCTGCGCCCCGACCTTTTGGAGTAACTCAAGGTTTAGTAGTTTTTTTCTACCACAGATTTCACGGTTTTTACGGATTTTTGTCAGGTTGTTGTCGACGTCCGGAAGTTTTGTACATCGGTCATGTACGTTTCGTACATCGGCCATGTACGAATGGTACATCGCCGTTGTACTGAATTTGAATTTCCTGCCGAAGGGCAAAAAGAAGATAAGAAAAGCGGTGCTTTTCCTGGAGTTTAGCGGTGCTTTTCTTGGAGTTTAGCGGTGCTTTTCCTGGGGTTTAGCGGTGCTTTTCTCGGAGTTTAGCGGTGCTTTCATGCGTCAGATGCGGGCGGCTTTTCATCGTCAACCACTCATCCCCATATATATGGGGGTTTGAGGGGTTTGACGACGCAAAACCATGTCGCTGGCAGAGGGACTCAGAAATAAATTCGACCTGTACGGTTGAAAACTAATCGTTGAAGTAATATTGCCCCGCATCCTACGTTATTACTGTAAATCATAACAAGTTAGTATCGTGGGAAAGTCAAAATTAGAATTCTATGCCAAGATAACGACCTCTGATGGTCG
>JAFTGI010000074.1 GCA_017458195.1 Prevotella sp. | reverse complement strand
TTTGAAAATAATATAAAATAAAGATATATGGCAACGATGAAACAAAACCTTAGATGCCTATTATATAACAAGGTGTTACTGACGGCAATGCTGTTGCATCTACCCTTCTGTTACTATTTACTCCCCTCCCTGCAGGGAGGGGCCGGGGGTGGGTCTTGTTTTGCCCAGACCGAGCAGGGCGACGTCACTATCAGTGTGACGCCCGTCCAGAGCGTGCTGCCCCCGCAGGCCGGCAAGTACATCGACAACCTGGGCCGCTATTTCAAGGTGACCGTCATCAACAACACCGACGTGCAGCAAAACCTCTACTTCGGCGTGCAGATCCACCAGAAGTTCCCCGACGAAGTGGCGTGGATGTCAACACGCGTCGAGACGATGCACATGCCGCATAACCCCATCGTGCTTGCGCCCAACCAGCACAAGTCGCTCAACTCCATCGAGCTGAAGCATCTCTTCGACCACTACACCACCGACGACATCTTCATCCGCGAGGGCCGCTACCGCAACATCCTCGACTCCGAGTTCGGACTCCTCGACGAGGGTCAGTACGAGCTGCAGCTCTCTGCCTACAGGTGGGACGCCGAGGCGACGACGCCCGTCACGCTCAACAACCAGACCGACGGTCTCTGCCTCTTCAACATCTGCTACGAGGCCGAGCCCCCCATGTTCACCAACCCCACCCGCAACACCGAAACCGACTGGCTGACCGACCTCGCCGTCACCAGGATCGACAAGAACCAGGCCCAGATCAAGTTCGACTGGACGCAGCCCACGCTCAACTGCAACGCCACGATGGTGCAGTTCCGCTATCGCATCCGCTTCGTCGAGCTCGGATCGATGATGCCCGACGAGGCCATGGAGGAAAACACCATCACCTTCCTCGAGAAGAATGACCTGCTGACCAACACCTACAGCATCCCCACAGCCTATGTGACCCAGATGATAGCCGACACCGCCTACTTAGGCAAGATCTACGCCATGCAGGTGACGGCCTACACCCCCTACCAGAACGAGAACTCGCTCAACGTCACCATGATCAAGAACGAGGGCAAGAGCGACATCTTCCTCTTCCAGCTCTACGACCCGACCAAGAAGCCGGCAACATCATCGACCGGAAAGACGGTCGGAGACGCAGAGACCAATTCCGGTCCGCTCTACATCTTCGAGCAGCCGACGCTGACCACCCCCCAATTCCCTGAAAACAGGTCACGCCTCAAGTACGTGGGCGACAGCATCAAGGTGGATTGGCGCAAGGCATGGTTCGTCGGCGGCAAGGGCGAGCGCCAGGACACCGTCGACTTCAAGTACACCGTAGCCCTCTATACGGGCAACTCTGCCGACTCGCGCGAGGTCATCCTCAAGACCTCAAAGCCCCTCTATGAGAAGAGCACCACCGAGCTGTCGGACACCATCAAGTGGGACAAGATCAAGGACAAGGTGCGCCAGGGCGACTACCTGCTGCTGCGCGTCACGGCCAAGCCCACCAACAAGCCCGACAGCATCTTCCAGATGAAGGGCGACTCGCTCAACATCATCGACTTCGCCCTCACCAACCACTTCGATGAGGACTACCAGTGCGGCAGGGAGAACATCCAGGTGGCCAACAAGACGAGCATCGACAAGGTGCCCGACAAGAACCGCTCGATCAAGATCGGACAGTTCTACCTCACCCTCGACGGCCCGGAGCCCGTCACGTTCAACGCGAAGGACAGCACCTTCACCGGCAAGGGCTGGATACGCTGGAGCCCCAAGGCCGACAACTACTTCAACATGGACAGCCGCGTGGCCGTCAAGTTCGAAGGCATGAAGATCAACACCGACTATGAGGTCTACGAAGGCCGCTGCGTCACCTATCCCTACAGCGAAGGCAATGCCGAGTTCACCGACGCCCAGTTCGTCGACTCGCTCTTCTCGCTGTCCAGCCTCGACGAGATCTACGGCGCCCTGGAGCTGCCCAGCGAGGTGCGCTCACTGGTCAATGCGGGCGTCAACGAGTGGGGCGACGACATCCAGGAGGCCACCCAGAGCCTGGCCAAGAGCTACAACCTCGGCAAGTACTACACCACCTACAAGCGCGGCGCCGCCAAGTGGGAAGACTTCAAGCACGGCGATGTCTTCGACCTCTACTTCCCGCTCGAGCTGCCCGAGGAGATCTCGAAGTTCCTGCCCAAGCGCTTCAACGTGCAGATAGGCTCCATGCAGTTCACTCCGCAGTCGGCACAGATGAACCTCATCGCCGAGATTGCCCTGCCGAACAGCGACGTGTTCGAAGGTCAGGACATGCTCATCTTCGGTGCACCGCGACTCTGCATCACGCCCGACAAGTTCTTCCCCGAGGAAGGTGTGCTCTCACTGCTGAGCAACCTGCCCCTGAAAGACCCCTCGAGCGACTTCAAGATGACGTTCAAGGCCCCGACGGAGCCCCTTGACCCCTCCCCGGGCGACGGCTGCTTCATGCGCTGGGACCGCGACGGCTTCGCCGGACTGGGCATGCACATCGCCATCACGCTGCCCAACACCAAGCGCGTGGTCAGCGACAAGACCACCGACGTGCCCGCGCTGCTCGACCTGAAGACCGTCATCGAATGCGACGGCGGCGGCGACGCCATGGACTTCATTGCCACCGGCTCGCTGACGCCCTTCGAGGCCACCGACCTGCCCGGCTGGCGGTTCCACGTCGCCGACGAGATTATCTTCGACTACAACCTAAGCGACAACGACCGCGACATGCCCACCATCAGCCAGATCAAGAACTTCTACGCCCCGATGACCTACGACGAGGAGAAGAAGAAGTTCGTGCCGGGTGGCGACAACTCCACCTTCGACCCCACCCTCTGCGGCGCCTACGTCAAGGAGGCCAACTGGGATGCCTGGCAGGGCGTCTACATCAAGAAGGTCGAGATCGAGTTCCCGAAGTTCGCCGTCTTTGGCAGCGGTGAACACGGTGCCAAGATTGGCGGCGAGAACATGATCATCGACGCCTCGGGCATCAGCTGCCGCGTCTACGGACAGAACCTCCTCGACGCCCAGACCGGCAAGTGCGGCGGATGGAAGTTCACGCTCGACCAGGCTTATGTCGACATCGTGCAGAACAACTTCGACAACTGCACCATCACCGGCGGCTTCGGCGTGCCCCTGCTCGGCAAGGTCGCTCAGGAGAAGGCCGGCGACGAGGCAGGCAAGAAAAGCCAAGGCAAGGGCTCGTCAAGCGGATCATCCGGCGGAAAGGGCAACAACGAGGACACCAAACAGGAGACCGACATCGACTACTTCTGCCAGATACGCCACATGACCACGCCCGGCACCAAGACCTATACGGTGCAGGACAAGGACGGCAATAAAGTGACCAAGACGCGGAAGCAGTACGACAAGGACCGCCTCAGCTACGTCTTCACCACACAGAATGCCGACCAGGCCAAGCTGGGCCTCAACTTCTTCCTGGCCGACCTGACGCTGCTGCCCGGACAGACCTACTTCCTCGTGGAGTCGGTCGACGCCGACCCCGAGAAGAACATCGAGGCGGACACCCAGGTAGAGCTCTGCATGGCCGGCGACATCACCATCGCAGGCATCGACGGCGAGAAAGCCGTTGAGGCACAGAGCAGCTTCGCCAAGCGCGTGAAAGAGCTCAACGACAATCTGTCGCTGCCGCTCAAGCTGCCCGGCATCCACTTTGCCAAGATGCGCCTGTCGAACAGGGAGCTTGCCAAGTGGAGAACCGACCTGACGGAGAAAGGCTATCAGGTACATCAAGAGGGTCTGGACCAGCAGGAACAATGGGAGAACGAAAACAAAAAGCTCGTTGAATTCACCGAAGGAAAAGAACTGAAGCTCGGCACCGACTGCTACTTCAACTACGGCGAATGGTCGCTGGCTTCGGCACAGAAGAAGATAGGCCCCTTCACCTTCGGGCTCAAGGAGTTCGCGCCCTCCATGGATGGAGACAACCTCACGCTCGACGTCGAGGGCATGCTGGGCCTCATGGACGGCAAGTTCGACGTCAGCGCCGGCATACAGATTTCTGCCCAGCTCCACAAGGAAGGCAGCTTCACCGACTGGTATCTCAGCGACGGCAAGGTGCAGTTCAAGAGCATCGAGCTCAAGGTCGACTGGGAGGTCTTTAAGTTCGAAGGACGCCTCGACATTGAGGATTCGAGCACCGACAAGGGCTACGGCGGAAGCATCAAACTGGAAGTGAAGGAGCTCTTCAGTCTCGACGTGCAAGGAGGCTATTACAACCACAAAGGCATCTCTACCGAGGAGAAAAACAAGAAGATAGCCGACGCCAAGCTGCGGGCCAAGCGAGAGGACGGCAGCGAGTCGAAGTACACGAAGTACTACGATCCCGGCGAAGACTTCTTCTCATGGGGTTACTTCCTCATCACCGTCGGCGGCCAGGGATTACGCATCGACCCCGTCGTCATCAACCGCATCACCGGCGGTTTCTACTACAACACCCAGCCCGTCATGGGCAAGAAGGATGAGAAAGGACATCCCGTCTACGATGCAAAGCCGACGGCCAAGTACGGCACCATCGGCGTCGTCTTCGGTATAGGCATCACCACCTCGGGCGGTGAGAAGACCGTGCAGGGCGACCTCGACGTCGTCGTGATCTACGACAAGAAGAACAACCGAATGACCCACTTCGAGTTCAACGGCGAGATTGATGCTGTCGGCGGCATCATCCACTCGAAGGCCAGCCTCATCTACGAGAACAACGACGTCGACCGCTACCTCTGCCTGAATCTGACCGTGACAACAGGACTCGACAGCGACAAGCTGGTGCAGAAACTGACTGGCATCAGCACTGAGCTGGCCGCCGTGAAAGAGGAACTGGGAGTGTTCCAGTCGCAGGTGGACGGTGTTCTCATGAAGAAGCCCAGCACCGCCGAGATGAAGGGCACGATGAAAGAGGTGGAAAGCGACTACACGGAAAAGACATCAAAATCGGACGAAAAGAAGACCGAGGAGAACGTCAGCGAAGGCGCCAAGAAGACGCAAGCCTCCTACGGCAAGAGCGAGGTGTATCTGGAACTGAAGTTCACCTACCGCGAGAACAGCAGCAACTATACCCCGACGAAGTGGCACCTCTATCTGGGCGAGCCAAAGAAGGAAAAACGCTGCAAATTCACCGTCATCGACTATAAGGACCAGCTCGGCATCGTGTCGGTCAACATCGGAGCCGACGCCTATCTCTGCGTGGGCAACGAACTGCCCGGCAATGGAGAGCTGCCCGAGATTCCGTCGGAAATCACTGAGTTCCTGAACGGACACAAGAACTCGGCCGTCTCGACAGGGGCCGACATGAACAGCGTGAACAATGCCCGCTCAGAGGTCATCAAGAAGATGCTCAGCAACGCAGGTGGCGGTGGTGGCGTCATGCTCGGTGCCTCGGCTTGGGGCTTCATCAACATCGACCTCGGACTGTTCTACGGCTATCTGAAGGCCATTGCAGGCTTCGACGTCTCGCTCGTGAAGTACAGCACACCGCAGTATTGCGCCAATTACGGTTCCTACATGGGCAAGAACGGCTGGTACGCCATGGGCCAGCTCTACGCCTACCTGGCCGCCAAGTTCGGCCTGCACATCAAGCTCGGCAAGCTCATCGACGAGAAGATCGACCTGGTCGACGCCGGCATCGGCGGCGTCTTCAAGATGGGACTGCCCAAGCCTACGTGGTTCGAAGGTCAGGCCCGCGTGAAAGTCTGCCTGCTGGGCGGACTGGTGAAGATTGACAAGGGCTTCAACTTCTCAGGCGGCACGAAGTGCGTGCCCTTCCGCGGCAACGCCCTCGATGACTTCAACCTCTTCGGCGACTTCACCGTGGCCAGCGACTCCATCCAGGAGGGCTGGGACGAGGCCAACGCCGTCAGCGTGAAGGACGCCACGAACATCCAGTTCAACACCTACGCCAACCTGGGCGAGCGCTACCGCCTCTACGATCCCACGACGGGCGGCGACCTCAGCGAAGAATATGGCTACAGCGAAGCCGAGATGAACCTCTACGCCTCGCGCACCTACATCTTTGACATCAACAAAGACCGTGTCCTGAGCGAGAACAGCAAGGCTAACATCAACGACTGTCTGGGCGCCGTACTCTACGAGATTGATCCCAACACCATCTTTAAATCGATCAGACTGATGCCCTCTTATTACACCCAGTCGAATGTATCCCCGCTGGACAAGGTGTACTTCCAGGACATGTTCTTCAAGAAAAGCCTCTGGAACAATCGCATCATGTCAAGATGGATGAAAAGCGAAAAGCTCGAGAGCCAAGCAAAGGAAACCATGAAATATGAGTTCGAAAACGACGACGCCATGAGGGCCGTGAAGCAATGGGAAGGCGGATATGAATACCAAGGCTCAACGAGATCGTATAACAGCTATTCCAGCCTCCTAAACAGCTATAAGGTGGAGGGCGGTGTCACCATCAAGGAGACCACCGGCCGCAACTTCCACATCACCCTGCCCAAGCTGAAGCCGGGCAAGCTCTACATTCTGGAGCTCAACGGTCAGGCGTTTGAGGTGCTCAACGGTAAACGCGTGTGGACAAAGATGAACGTGGAAACCTATAACAACAATAAGCATGAGGAAGAAATGCACAGCGAATACGTGCGCTGGGAGCAGAAGCGATTAGTTTATTTCCGCACCAAGTCTGCTGAGCAGGAAGTCATCCCTGAACACCTGAATGACATCCAGCCCTACGTGGCCCTCGCCTACCCCTCAGTGGGCAAGAACCAGCTGTTCAGCAACCAGGCTGATATTGAGGTCAACAAAGCCTATAACTACGACGCCGAAAGGCCCACCATCGCACTGAACACCGACATACGCTCTTCGTTTGCCAATGGCACGCTGGAATGGGAGCTTTATGGCTGGAGCCGCTGGAATTACACCAGTTACCAAGGTGGCTACAAAGCACATACAACCCAGAAAAGGAATAACAAATGGGTGACTTCAGGCGGTGGTGTCAGCATGCAGCCGGAATCAAACTTCGACCTTTCGGATTGGGCACCTGACAAGGTTTTCAACATCAAGCTCAAGCATACCTATCAAATCAAGTACCAGAAGGAGGTATTGGCTTCGGATGATATGGACTTTGGAAAAGTATTGGAAAAGTATAGAGCCAACCACACTTCCGAAGAGGTTGCCGACTTAATTATCAATACTGCTAAGACCTCATGGCCGTTCGCGTATGATCAATTGAAAGATTCAGACTTTGGAGGAAGTATACAGGAAATAGCAGAAGGGCTTCAATTCGTTATGCTCATTGGTATATTGACAGGAAATGAGGAGGCTGCTGATTTTTACTTAGCCCTACTTGAGGCTGCAGGAGGCAGTAGCGACATCCAGTATGAGAAGGTAGACGCCTATAAGGACACCACGGTCGTGCTGGCCAACATGTGGCTGAAGGGCGTTGCAATGGAAACGTGGAAAGCCGGTAGAACGCCACTGCTGAACTACGAGAAGCAGTTTGTGGGCATCAGGCCCGCAAATGTGCCCACGATATCTTCAACCAATGACATGCCTGCTTACACATGGGACGGCGACATTAGCATTGCCCTGAACGAGAAGAAGACGAACGGCAGGCTGTTGCGTCTGTCTGACCCCTACCTCTACTTTGCCTATCTGTCGAAGTTTGTCTTCATCAACGACCTCGCTCTCAAGAAGTACGACTTCGACGATGTCAACGTGCCGCATGCCAGCGAGTCGCTCACCTTCAGCTTCAACGGCCACGGCATCTCCGGCTCACTCATTTCGGGCAGCAACTATCGCGACAAATCACTTCGCACGCTGCGCGACGAAATGTATGCGGCATGGTATAAGGACTGGTACTACGATGACTATTCTTATTACAGCGACCAGAAATACCCGCTGCCGCTCTATGCAGATGAGGACTGGGGGCTGACGGGCAACAACCAGACCTTCATTGCCCCGAAGTATAATAAGTACGTCCCGAATAACACGTATTATGCAGATGGCGTAGGATGGGTGTACCCGGCAAACTTGGAGGCCGATGCCCATGCCGGTGCCAACCTGCTGCGGCAGTTCACCGCACCATACTACATTGCCGAGCAACTCAGCGAACAGATGCGGAAGATTGCCGGGCAATTAGTAGGAATCTACAATTCGGCTTCCGACCTCAAGAAGGCCATGATCAACTGGCAGAACCTGCATCGCGGTCAATACCTGAAGGTGAGCAGCGAGGGATTCGAGGTGAAGGTGCCCTACTATCAGTTCCCGCTCATCTTTGGCGACTGCTTCAGCAACGGCGGGCGCAACTTCAGTGGCTCCATCGGCTCGCCCAGCGACAAGATTGGAAGCCTGCGCGACAATCAATCGACGTCGAACCTTTTCTTCTACCGACTGATGGGAGGAACGCCAATGTCGTATTACACCAACACTTACCAGTCGGCCTACAATGCCAACCACTATGTGGGTTACGACCAATTCGTGGCATCCCTTGCCCTCAAGAACGTCAAGACCTTCAATTTCAAGATCTACAGGACCAACATGTTCAACATGTCGAACAACCGGTATGAGTACACAGCCGACAGAGGCTACTACGAAAGTCCCTACTCACTTGCGCCGAGCACATGGTCGGCCTTCGAACTGCCGGGATCAGGCACTTTCTCGAACATCAGTGACGTCATGTCGCGGATCGGCAAGCCTGAAGTGAAGATCAACGACGTGCCCGTGCCCGACATGGTGGGTGTCGCAGTGAAAGACCAGGATCTCCTGGCATGGACTCAGGACAATGTCCCAGATCTCTACGCCGCCTTCACGGAGTCCAATAATTCGAAGCGCATCAAGAAACTGCAGGCATGGGCCAAGGAGAACGACTCGAAGCTGTGGTACTGGGCGAGGGAAAACTCCCACGGGAATCTGTGGAAGTGCCTGCTGTGGAACAACAGTGATTTGAATACGCTGTTGGATGAAGTGTATGATAATTCAGTTTCAGGTGTAGGCAGCAAGACTGCTATCAAGACGCAACTGCAAATGATATCGGAGCCCACCGTGTCAGTTTCAGACTTGAAGTATATCATTTCACATAAATACGGAATTATATGGTAAGCAACAAGAATATTCTCATCATGGCCGCCATGCTCCTCAGTGGCAGCGTGGCATGGGGCCAGTCGGCCGACAGCACCTTCATTGACGAGCCGGTGCTGCCCATGGAAACCGTCAAAGCCGACACAATCATCTATCAGGAGCCGTCGCTCATCACAACGAAGATAAGCGCCATGGCCCGCTCCTACGGCGACAGCATCGCCCTGCGCTGGGTGGCCGAGGACTATGTGTCGTGGAAGTGGCTCTGTCTGACGGGGGTCAACGTGCTGCGCACGGAGACCGATGCCGCCGACTTTGCCATCGACACGCTGGCCTATGCCCTCAAGCCGCTCACGGAGGAGCAGTTCCGCGCCAAGTATGCCCAGACCGACAGCAATGCGCTGGTGGCTCAGGGCGTGCTCTACGGCGAAGGGCGCCTGGGCGCCAACCAGACGGAGAACCAACCGGGCACTATAGAGGCCTCGATGGAATATAACAACGAGCAAGACATGTCGTTCGCCTTCGCCATGCTCGTGGCCGAATGGCGGCCCGACCTGGCCCGCGACATGGCCGTGGGCTTCCTCGACCGCACGGCCCAGCCCGGCAAGACCTACGACTACTACATCCAGCCCACGAAGTGGGAGACCGACGGACGGCTCATCTTCGAGCCCGGCGTGGTGGAGCGTGTGTTGAACAAGCCCTATGAGCCCATCGTCTTCCATCCCCGGATGGTGGACTCCATCTCCAGCCCGCGACGCCATGTGCTGGGCTGGTGGGACGACAAATACTCGACCTACGAGATTTTCCGCCGTGTCGTCTCCGATGCTGACGGCAATCAGGTAAACGGCGATTGGGAGCACATCAACCAGAAGCCTTACCTCTCGGTCATCAACTTGCCCGAGGGCGACAACTATAAAGCCTTCGGCGATTCGGTGCCCAGCTTCGGCGTCTACGAATACTTTGTGGCTGGCCACGACGCCTTCGGCGGTCTGGTCCCGTCAGTCGACCCCATCAAGGTGAACGTCTACGACAATGAGCCCCCCACGGCCCCACAGCTGAAAGCCATCGTGATAGGCTATCCCGACGACGACATCCGCGGTCGCACCGAGGCGCACATCATCTGGGAGAAAGACACGCTGGAGAAAGACCTGCAGGGCTACATCGTCAGATACTATAACGCAAGAATCAGCGGCGAAAACTGGATTGAGCTCAACGACGAGATGATTCCGCCGACAGACACGATGTACGTGGCCGACGTCACGGGACTGCGGACGGGCATGATCCAGATTGCCGCCTACGACAAATCGGGCAATGAGTCGACCTCGCTGTCGCAGCTCATCGAGATCCACGACTTCAAGGCTCCGGCAGCACCCGACTCGTTGTCGGCTCAGGTGATTAAACCTGAACTGAATGCAATTATCAATAAAGACATAAAATATGCCTACGTCATCCTGCGCTGGCGGCCCAACCCCGAGGACGACGATATCATGCATTATGATGTTGCCTTCGCCAACGACACGACTCACGCCTTCCAGCGTCTGAACGAAGAGTCAATCATGGAGACATGGTATATCGACTCGCTGGCCGTCGACGTCAACCAGAAATATATCTACTATAAGGTGCGCGCCACCGACTACTCGACCAACGAGGGTGACTGGAGTCCCTGGATCCAGGTGAAGCGCCCGCACATCACGCCGCCGACGCAGCCCCACCTGGAGCGGTCGAGCCATAACGACAAGGACGGCATGCACATGGAGTGGATCGTCGGAACGGACGCCGACATGGACTACCACCTGGCCTACCGGGGCCTGAGCGAGGACGGCCCGTGGGAGCTCATCGGCCGCTACGACCACGACTCGCTCACGACGAAGAACTACACCATCGTCATCGACGACAACCCACCCTACGACCGCGAACGGCGCTATTACTACTACGTGGAGTCGTTCAACTCGTCGCCATTCTCGGAAAAGAGCCTGGCCGTCAGCTGGTTCCACCCGGGACCGAAGGTCTACGAGATGAACATCGAGCTGGCCGGTGCCTACGATGAGCGCACCAAGCAGACGAAGCTGGCATGGACGACGGGCAAGCTGCCCGTCGACGGGCCCTACTACTACTGCATCGCCCGCAAGGGCCCTAAGGACGATAAGCTGGAATTCCTGCTGAGCGTGGCGCCCGACGAGCAGGAGTTCACCGACCGTCTGCTTGAGCCGGGCGAGGAGGCGCAATATCAGGTCATGATACAATGGCGCGACGGCCGGCAGAGCACACCGTCGAACGTGGTCACGGTCAGACGGGCCAGGTAGACAGCGACAGACTCGGGAACATATAAAATAAAAAACAGATGATTATGAACATACTGCCATCAAAAAAGAGCATCTCCACCTCGATTCTGAGGCTCATCATGATATGTGCACCCCTCATCGGGGGAGGGGCTGGAGGGGGGCTGCTGTGCTCCTGCGGCGATTACTACGTCAGCGGCGACCCGATCGTCACACGAAAGATGACCCTCGGACGAAAGATGATTAACCTCACCGTCGGCGACCGATACATGATCCCCGTGCTGTTCGACCCCGACACGCTGACCAACCGCACGGTGTGGTGGCACACGGAGGACCCGGACGTGGCCGTCTTCGAGCAGGACTCGGTGGTGGGCATCGGCGAGGGCCTTACGTTGGTCTACGCCCTGAGCGTCAGTGAGCGGCAACTCGACTCGTGCTGGGTGAACGTGCTGCCACTGTACTACATGAACCCGTACCAGTATCCCTACGACATGCTGATCTATGCCGACGTGAATATCCACGGCCACCACTACACCGCGGCCGATGAGGACTCGCTTATCATTGCTGCCTACGTGGACAACGAGCTGCGAGGCATCGGCAAGATGATGGAATGGCAAGGCATGAGCTACATGGAGATCCGCGTCTGGAGCCCCGTACGCTACGGCGAGGAGGTCAGGCTGCATTGCTATTACAGGGGCCAGGGGCTCGCTGAGCGGTTCCCGGACGTGTTCGAGTTTGACGGCAACGCCTACGGCACGCTCTCCGACCTCTATCCGCTGGTGCTCGACGACAATGCCGTGCAGCTGTGGCCCGCACTCGACGACGATGACTTCCCATACTTCGAGGAGCCCGACACGCTCCATACGATCGTAACGAATACTAACGAGTAACCACCTGTTATTACCAAAAAGGGAGAAAGGTATGAAAAGATTATTATCATTTTTCAGCTACGCTGTCCTCTTTGCCGCACTGACGTCGTCGTGCAACCTCTTTATTGACGACGAGATGGAAGATGCAACCGTGTTGTCGGACTTCACCAACGTGCGCAAGCACAGCGGCGAGGGCTACGACAAGGTCGTATCGACGACCGAGAACGGATGCGACCTGGAATATCAGTTCAATGACAACGTGATTGTCGTTGACGAGGCCACGCAGGATAACTATATCACCCATGTGGAGAGCGACGGCGTCAACGTGATGCTCGAGGTGCACTTCAGGGCTGATACGCCCGAGGACCTGCTGCCCCAGCCGGGGGAGATCTTCCTGAGCACGATCACCGACAAGTTCCCCATGGGCGCCAACCACCTGGTGGAGAAACGGCTGTTTGAGGACGGCGTGTACAAATGTCTCATGTCGTTCGCTACGCTGAAGGACACCTTCAAGGACCTTCATATTGACGGCAAGATGACCTTTGAGACCGATTCCGTCAGGGTGGTCGTCCCGCCGGCGTATGAGGATGAGGAGGCCGCCGGAGCCAGGACGCGCGCTGAAAGCGGGGGCTTCGATCCCGTCAGCATCGATGTGGGATTTGAGGGAAGCGCGTTTACGATGTCACTCCCCATGTCCTTCAGCTTTTCCGGTGAGATGGCAACGAGCAAGGGAACCATCCATTTTGATGCCTCCATGGACAAGGATGTGAACTTCTACAAGTTGTCGAATGAGTTCAACTTCGACAATTTCTCGCTCGAGAACATGAAGGCAGACTTCACACAAACCGTCGAGGAACGGACGCAGGTGGAACTCAAGGGGGGCTTCTCAAAATCGATTCCCATCCTCAAGGACAAGTCCATCGTGAAGGGTAAGGCCATCACGATCGGACCGGTGGTGCTGGTGCTGTTCCTGAACGTGGACCTCTCGCTGAACTTCGACATCACGGGAAGTGTGGTGATCACCAAGCATAAGAAGTATCAGAACATCTATCACTTCGACTTCTACGAGGGTACAGCCACGAAGGAGGTCGTCATCCTAAAGGACCAGGACTGGTCGTTCGATGCGCAAATCACTGGAACGGTGTCATTGGATCTGGCCCTAACCGTCGGCATCGGACTATACGGGAAAGTGTTGTCCGTCAGGATCATACCAACATTTACAGCGGCCCTTACACTGACCGTCCCGATAGCGTCGTACAAGGCGTCAGAGGGCTTCAGTGTCTACGACTTGTCAGAAGGCGGCAGCCTGAAATTCACGCTGCAATTCTCGCTGAAGGTCGGCGTCTTCCTCGACCTGTCGCTGAAGGCGCTGCTCGGCTCTGACGACATGCAAAAGAAAATGAGGGACACGAAGGACATGCTCGACAAACTGAAGACGAGCGAGGTGACTAACAACCAGGTCTACCAAGACTTGATTGACAGCGAGGCTGACAAGCTGTCGGAAGACAAGACGATGGGTGCCTACGTCACGTTCGGGCCTTGGGACATCATCGAGCCGAAAGAGTTCACGTGGTATCCTAAGCTCGATGACAAATCGTTCAAGATCATCAAGTCATGGGACAAAGACAAGAATGAGCTCGTGCAAACCGCTCAGTTCCAACTGTCGCGACTGGGCTTCTGGGTCGGTCTTGGCAAACAGTTCACGCCTGGACTGATGATTAAGAAAGGTAAGTCTTACGTCACGACGCTCTTCCCCAACGAAGGTGGCAAGGACGCTAAATGCAATACCAGTACGACTTATACATTCAACATACCGAACGACAACAACTCGCAGGACATCATCTACACGGCCTACCCGTGCTTCTACGAGAGGCCTGTGACTTACAACCAGCCGAACGCGTTCGACAAAGGCCTGTCGTTCTGCAACACGTCGCCAGCCATGACCATCACGGACATACATCCTACCAACATGATTCATCGACAAGGGATCTTCTTTGACAATGATGATAACATGTATGAACATGAGTATGAGTTCCTTCTCGACACGAAGACCAGCATCCTCGGCATTTCGAACATGAAGGAATGGTATGTGAAAGAAATCTATAACAATCTGGAACACAAATACAACAAAAGTAAGGACAATCTGGTTGATGGTATTTACGTCATGCACTGGTCGTTCTCATTGCTCACCGACGAAACGAGAAAGCAGGGTCTGCAACTGGCATTCTATCCGCAATTCCGGACAGAAGGAAACGACTATGTCAACGGGGCTCACTACAGTATAAGGCTCTTTACCGACAGGACCTATGACGCGGAAGGTGCGAACGGCGGATTCGATGTTGGTGTCGAGTTCGCACCGGCCGTCAGTCCTGACAATGGGGGCAAGCACTGCTTCGTCAAAGGCAGGCTCGATGCCATCGAGCATGAAGGTGAAATCATCTGGCAACAGCCTGACTACCAGAAGCCGCTACCGTCCATAATATCCTTCCAAAGCCTGTAATCCTAAGCAAACGAATGCAAAGAAAAGCCCTGACTCAGCTTATTGCCAAGTCAGGGCTTCTCACAGAAAAAAGATGGCGGCCTCCTACTCTCCCGCATTGCATTGCAGTACCATCGGCGCAGGCGGGCTTAACTTCTCTGTTCGGAATGGGAAGAGGTGGGACCCCGCCGCAATAACCACCTGAATAGCTTCGCTAAATTGACAATGGATAATTGACAATGCATAGCCAACTCCCGTCAACCGCGTATGGGTGACACATTTCACACAAGAACTGAAAGCATCGACTCTTCGTCACACAACTTTCATTACAGTTGAAAGCAGGAACTCATCACACTGCACATCCTAGCAATTATCAATTGTCAATTATCAATTTTCAATTGTCAATTATCAATTCCCAATTGTCAATTCCCAATTGCAAAGGCTGCGCCTTTGCGAAAGTCTTCGGGCAATTAGTACAGCTCGGCTTTGACGTCGCCGTCTTTACACCTGCTGCCTATCTACGTCGTAGTCTGCGACGACCCTCATGGAGCCCTCATCTTGTGGCCGGCTTCGCACTTAGATGCTTTCAGCGCTTATCCGATCCCGACGCGGATACCCGGCGGTGCACCTGGCGGCACAACCGGCATACCGGAGGTCGGTCAAACACGGTCCTCTCGTACTAGTGTCCGAGCCACGCAAGACTCCTGCGCCCACGATAGATAGAGACCGAACTGTCTCAC
>JAFTGI010000073.1 GCA_017458195.1 Prevotella sp. | reverse complement strand
TACAACTATCTGTTATTTACAATTAGGCAATTACACATGTGATACCAAAATAAAATAACAGCACTTAAATTATTGATAAACAAATAGTTAAACGATTCCTCTATCGAAAAAAATAGAAGTTTTGTCATCTATTCCATTTTCAAGATACTGTCTTGTATTGTATACAGGAGCACACTTGCCTGGAGCAATGATAGGTGCTCTCAAATTTTCACATTTCAATACTATTCCATTATCTTTCCCACTTCCGATTTCAACCGTATAAAGTCTCTCCGATGGAACCTCATAATTCTTCGCTAAAACAGCATAGCCGTTTTCAATCTTCTTGATAATTAAGACAAGCGTACAATCTTGAACGATGTCTCCAATTACAAATTCCTTTTTTTATACTCATCAAATTAAAAAATGTCTGTGCTAAGCTATAATAAAAGTATAATGCCTCCAACGAGGTAGTCTTTTTGCTGCAATAAAATCAAAGAGCGTGAACCCACACCGACATACTCGGTCTCGATTCCCGCTCTTTGTTTCTCTACTTTATTATGTTATAGATGCCTCACTTAACAAAAAATATTTTCTTTCTGTGGGGCATTGGAGAGAGGAATTTATTGATAATGCTTCATTGCCTTGAAGTCGACCAGTTTCATGATTCGCGTTTCGACGTGTACGTCTGTAGCCAGCTCATCGAGGAAATCCGTGACGTGGCCAGCCGCGACAAAATCCGCAAATACGTCAGCAATGTCGACCTTGATGACCTGCTGGCCATCATCAATGCCTATTGTCAGTTCGTTACCATCGAGTCCGAGGTAATCCCGACAGCCATCCGTGACCCCAAAGACCTCTATCTCCTCGCGTTGGCCGACACCATCGGTGCTGAATACATCGTCAGTGGAGATGCCGACCTGACAGACCTCGGGCAGTACAAGCAAACGCGCATCATGAAACTTGCCGATTTCAAGGCAATGATGCAATATCAGTAAGCTAACACTGCAATATAATTAAAAATAAAATCGTATATTTGCACGCAAATTCATCAAACAAAACATCGATATATGGCAGCAGACAAAGTAGCACACTGGCTCGACATAGCCGACTACGACCTCGACACCGCCGAGGCGATGTACCAGACGGGACGACGGCTCTACGTCGCCTTCATGTGCCACCAGGTCATCGAGAAGACGCTGAAAGCCTACTGGTGCGCCACGCAGCCCGAAGACCCGCCCTACACCCACAACCACGCGCGACTGGCCAGCGGCAGCGGACTCTACGAGCAGATGGACAATGACCAGCGCGACTTCCTCGACCTCATCACCAACTACAACATCGTGGCGCGCTACCCCGAGGACAAGGAGGAGCTCTCCCGCACACTCACCAACGAGTTCTGCCGACAGATGATTGACAAAACCAAAGAACTGCAGCAATGGATAAAAGACAAACTTTGACCCGTGAAGAGGCTCTCGCCCTCGTCCGCCGATACAAGGAGGTCATCAGTCCCCGCTTTGCCGTCGCGCCGAAGGTGATGATGTTCGGCTCTTACAGCAAGGGCTACGCCAATCCCGACAGCGATATCGACGTGGCCGTCATCGTTCCCACCTACGGCGACCGCAAGCATGAGCTGTCAATGGCTTTGTGGCGGGATGTCCGCAGTATCAGTTTCCTCATCGAGCCTGTCCTCATGGCAGAAGACCGCTGGTCACCCCTCTACGACGACGTGATGCGGACGGGCGTGGCAGTGTGAGACAACGCAAGACACCCTCCGCCTGACGGCATGGGAACCTCGGACGAGGGGCGTTGGAGGTCGCACAAACGTTGTGAAACCCCGAACGAGGGCCGTTGGAGGTCGCACAACCGTCATGAAACCCCGAACGAGGGTCGTTGAAGGTCGCACAAGCGTTGTGAAACCTCGGACGAGGGTCGCTGAAACGTGAACAATCATTTTCTATCAACTAAAAGAATAAAGTTATGCCTACAAACAATCAACTTAACACGGCCTGGCTGGTACAGCTGCCCAATGCCCATCACGACGGGACGACACAGCAGATAGACGACCTCGCGCAGGCCTTTGAGACAGACAACCAGGTGTTCAACCAGAAGCGCACGGCCCTGCACCAGGCGCGCCAGACGGAGGATGAGGTGTGGCTGAAGTCGCAGCGCGATGCCGTGGTGCCACTGTTAGAGGCCGCCGACAAGCGTCAGGACGGATTCATCAGCGCGGCGCGCTATATTCTGACGGCCCACGCCGGGCTGCCCGACGGTGAAGCGACGAAGCAGGAGGCGAAGACATGCCTGCAGGTTTTCAAGGATTTCAAGTTCCGCACGGACGATGCCATGGGCGCGGAGGCTGACAAGATTATCCAGATGCAGCAGAACCTGCAGCCGCACCAGGAGTTCATGACGCAAATTGGGGCGTGGACGTTCCTGACGAAGGCCGTCAGCGCAGCCCACGAGGTGCGCCAGTACCTGAGCCAGCGCGCCCAGACGAAGGGCGAGTTCGTGAAGGGCGAGATGAAGTCGGCACGCAAGGCTACCGACCAGGCCATCGCCGAGCTCTACCGCACCATCGCGGCCATGCTGGAGCTGATGCCCTCGGCCGCGCTGTCGGCACTGTACACCCAGCTGAAGGGTATCGAGCTGTATGCCCGCCAGTATTATCTGAGCGACACGCCCGCAACGTCGGGAACGGGAACCACCGGCGGTGGCGACAACAACACCGGCGGCGACGACACCACGGGCGGCGACGGCGGCGGCACGGACGGCGGCGGCTCAAGCTACGGCAACGACGACGACGATGCCCCCGGACCGGGCGGTGGAAACGGTTAAGGGGCAAGGAGCAAGGGGCAAGGGGCAAGTTGCTCCTTGCTCCTTTGTTTTACATATAATAAACTTTCTTCACCCTGCCGCTGACGGCGGTCAGCACCTCGTAGGGAATGGTGCCGAGGACGTCGCTGAGCACGGTGACGGGCAGGTGGTCGCCGAAAATCTCGACGCTGTCGCCCTCGTGGCAGGCGATGTCGGTGACGTCGATCATGGCCACGTCCATGCAGATGTTGCCCACGTAGGGCGCCTTCTGTCCGTTCACTATACAGTAGCAGGCTCCGCGGCCCAGGTGGCGCGACAGCCCGTCGGCATAGCCGATGGGGATGGCGGCAATGAGCGAGTCGCGGGTCAAGACACCCTTGCGGCTGTAGCCCACGGTCTCGTCCTTGGGCACGTGGCGCAGCTGCAGGATGGTGGTCTTCAGTGTGCTGACGGGACGGAGGGGGCTGGACTGGCCCATGGGGTCGTAGCCGTAGAGACCGAGTCCCAGTCGGCACATGTCGAGATGGCGCTCGGGGAAGTGGACGATGCCTGCCGAATTGCAGATGTGGCGCAGTATCTTATGGTCGAAGGCGGCCTGCAGGCGGGCGCTGGCCTCGTCGAACTTGCGGAACTGCTCGGCGGAGAAGCGGTCGAAGTCGACGCTGTCGGAGCCTACGAAATGGCTGAACACGGAGCGCGGTATGATGGCGTTCTGATGCTTCAGACGGCTGATGAGCTGGTCGGTGTCGCGCTCGGGGTCGAAGCCCAACCGGTGCATGCCGGTGTCGAGCTTGATGTGGACGGGCCAGCCGGTGATGCCCTGCTTCTCGGCAGCCTGTATGAGGGCGTCCATCAGTCGGAAC
>JAFTGI010000072.1 GCA_017458195.1 Prevotella sp. | reverse complement strand
GACCGTCGGCGGACAGACCTTTACGCTTGCCGACCTGAGCAAGATGTACTTCTCGAATACCAACGAGACGACGGCTATCCAGGAAGTGAAGGCCGCAGACCTCGATGACGATGCCGACATCTACGACCTGCAGGGCCGTAAGGTGACGAAAGCGCAGATGCGCCGCGGCATCTATGTGGTGAAGACGAACGGTGGAACCTATAAAGTGAACGTCAGATGAAACAGGTATTTGCACTTTTGACGGCCCTCGTGCTGACGATAGCAGCCGAGGCCCAGACGCTGAACATCAGCACTGCTGAGGGCAACTACCAGTTCTCAGCCTCGCAGATGACGGAGAATCAGCCCGCCACCTTCAACGGCGGCACGACGCTGACGGTCAACGGCAACACCTTCTACCTCAGCGACATCACCAGTATGACCATCGGCAACAGCAGTTCCGCGGCTGGCGACAGCAATACCGTCAACATCGTCTACGACGGTTCGACGGCCACGGTCACCAAGGCCGACAACATCGCCAACTACGTGACGGCCACCGTCAGCGGTGCCCACGTCACCATCACGCAGAGCAATACCGCTGCCGTCGATGGCGACGAGATCACCTACGTGCTCTCCGGCTCCAGTTCCGACGGCTCGCTCACCCTGGGCGGTTCCTATAAGTGTACCGTCGCACTGGCTGGTCTGACGCTGACCAATCCCAGCGGGGCAGCCCTCAACATCACCAACTCGAAGCGCATCCAACTGAGTGCGAAGAAGGGGACGGAGAACACGCTGACCGACGGCACGGGCGGTTCGCAGAAAGCCTGCATCTACAGCAAGGGCCAACTGCAACTGCAGGGCAACGGCACGCTCAACGTCGCCGGCAATACGAAGCACGCCATCAAGAGCGGCGACTATATCACCGTGAAGAATATGACGCTGAACATCACCTCTGCGGTCGGCGACGGCATCAACTGCGAGGAATACTTCCAGATGAAGAGCGGCACCGTGACCATCAGCGGCGTGGGTGACGACGGCATCCAGTGCGACCTGGGCGGCGACACTTCGACGGGTGAGACCACCGACCACGACGACGAGGACTCCGGCAACGTCTATCTCGAAGGCGGCACGCTGACCGTGACCGTTTCGGCAGCAGCCTCGAAGGGCGTGAAGGCCGACGGTGATATGAAGGTCAGCGGCGGCACGATCAACGTGACCACGACGGGCAACGGTGCCTACGACAGCGACGAGAAGGACGCCAAGGGCTGTGCTGGCCTGAAGAGCGACGGCAATATGACCATCAGTGGCGGCACGCTGACCCTGAAGTCGACAGGCACGGGCGGTAAGTGCATCAAGTGCGACGGTCAGTTGACCATCAGCGATGGCACCGTGAACGCCACCAGCACTGGCAGTCAGTATAAGTACAGCAGCAGTGCCACGGCTTCGGCCAAGGCCATCAAGAGCGACGGCGCAATGACCATCAGCGGCGGCACCGTGAATGCTTCTTCCTCGAGCCACGAGGCGATAGAGAGTAAGAGCACGCTCGACATCACCGGCGGCTACGTCTATGCCCAGGCCAGCGACGATGCCATCAACAGCAGCAGCCACATGACCATCAGCGGCGGCTTCGTGATGGGCAACTCCAGCGGCAACGACGGCCTCGATGCCAACGGCAACCTCTACGTCAAGGGCGGTACGGTGGTGGCAGTCGCCACATCGAGTCCCGAGGTGGCCCTCGATGCCAATACCGAGCAGCGATACGCCCTCTACATCACGGGTGGCAACGTGATTGCCATCGGTGGCCTGGAGAGTGGCTACAGCCTGACGGGCACGGCTTATCAGGCCTCGACCTACACCAAGGGCGGGTGGTACGGTTTCTACGATGCCAGTGGCTCGCTGATCACCGCCTTCAAGGTGCCTTCGAACAGCAATATGGGCACGCCGATGGTGGTCTACAGTTCCACGGGCACCCCGACGCTTAGTTCCGGCGTGACGGCCAACGGCAACAGTTACTGGAACGGCTACGGCAGCGACGCCTGTAGCGGTGGCTCCACAGTCAGTCTCTCCACCTATACGGGCGGCAACAGCCAGGGTGGCCCTGGCGGTGGACCTGGGAGACGGTGGTAATTGAGGATTTAGAAATGAGAAAAGTGATGTCAAAGATAGATGAACTCCTGACGACCCTCGATCCGATCACACTGCAGCAGATGAGCAGCGTGAAACTGATGAATCGTACGGATACCAAGTTTGTGACCAATCTCCAGAAACTCGAAAGGCTTCTGGAGATGGCCCAGCAGGACTACTATGTACAGGACATCGACGGCGGGCGCAACCTGGAGTACGACACCACGTATTTCGACACCCGGCAGTTCGATATGTACACGACCCACCAGCACGGCCACACGAACCGTCAGAAGATACGCTTCCGCACCTACTGCGTCTCCGGCCTCCAGTTTATGGAGGTGAAGACCAAGAACAACCACGGACGGACGAAGAAAAAGCGCATCGAGGTGGGCGATATGGACCTGGGCGACGAGACGAAGCGCCAGTTCCTCGGCGAACACCTGCGCTACGACGTCGATACGCTGGTGCCCGCGCTCAACAATCACTTCTCGCGCATCACCCTCGTCAACAAGGGCAAGACCGAGCGGCTCACCATCGACAGCAGCCTGCGCTTCAACAATCTGCAGAGCGGCGAACAACTCGATATGGGCCCGCTGGTGATCATCGAACTGAAGCGCGACGGCCTGGTGTTCTCGCCCGTCCTGGAGATGCTCCGCCAGTTGCGCATCCAGCCCCACGGCTTCTCCAAGTACTGTATGGGTTCCGCCCTCACCGGTCAGGATCATCTGCCCGTCAACCGCTTCAAGCGGAAACTGATCGAGGTGAACAAGTTGATTAAGTAATAAACGACAAATAAATAATAAACGCAATATGATACAAGATTTCTTTTCTGCCGATTTCGGCGACACCATCCTGAGGTTCCTCCTCTGTGTGTTGGTCAACTGGTTCATCGTACACGTCCTCTACTTTAGGAAGGCCCATCGACGTGACTTCTATTTCACCTTTATGGTTATCTCCGTGGCCCTCTTCTTCCTGGTCTATCTGATGATGGGCATGGATCGCGGCAAGGCCACGATGGGTGTCGGCCTCGGACTGTTCGGCATCTTCTCCATCATGCGTTACCGCACCGACACGATGCCTGTCCGCGAGATGACCTATCTCTTCGTGGTAGTCTGTCTCGCGGTGGTCCACGCGATGGCCGACTCCATCGGTGTCGATTCCAAAGGCCAGGTCATCGGCACGCCCCTGGTTGAACTCTTGGTGATCGACCTGATTGTCATCGCCGCCATCGTCGTCTTCGAGCATTCCCTCAAGGTGCAGGCTTCCAGACTGGTGCAGTACGACCGCATCGAACTGATCAAGCCCGAGTGCCGGGAGGAGTTGATTGCCGACCTGGAGAAACGCCTCGGACAGAAGGTGCTCGCCGTCAGGGTAGGGGCCGTCGACTTCCTGCGCGATATGGCGGTGCTGCGCGTCTACTACGATGGTAGCGACAGCGGCGACGTGAAGAATATGCTGAAGATTAAGAATTCTGAATATGCGAATGTATAGACGACTTTCGGCGGCAGTCCTGATGCTCAGCATGGGGCTGCCCTTGTTCGCTCAGACCGAGAGCGGACTCATAGCGGGCGTTGAGGCTGAGAAGAAACTCAGCAGGAAGGTGAGCATCGGCCTGGAGGCCGACCTGCGCACCCGCAACGATTTCAAGACGATGGATCGCTGGGGCGTCGGCCTCGGCGTGTCGTACAAGGTGGCCAAGTGGCTGAAGGCCGATGCAGGCTATAAGTTGCTCGACTACAATTACCGCGAGAAGGTGACGCCCTACACCTCCAGCAAGGGCAATGCCAAGATCAAGTGGCGTCCCAGTTACTGGGGGGTGAAGCACCGCGTCTATGCCGGACTGACGGCCAGTTACAAGTTCCAGAACGGCCTGAAACTGTCGTTGCGCGAACGCTGGCAGTACACCTATCGGCCCGAGACCACGCCCGAACGCTAC
This sequence comes from Prevotella sp., assembly GCA_017458195.1. Classification (GTDB taxonomy): domain Bacteria; phylum Bacteroidota; class Bacteroidia; order Bacteroidales; family Bacteroidaceae; genus Prevotella. The sequence goes on along the minus strand of JAFTGI010000072.1, from coordinate 2,258 downwards.
AAACTGAAGGTCAGCGACCAGACGATGATGCTCGACGAGGGCTATGTCCGCAGCGGCAAGGCCAAGAACCAGTTGCGCTCGCGCCTGCAGGTCGAGTACGACAAGAAGGGCGCCCTGCTGACTCCCTACGCCAGCGCCGAGTTCTACAACAGTTGGGCCATCGAGAAGGTGCGCTACACCATGGGCACCGACATCAACCTCTCCAAGCAGCACTCCCTTGGCGTGTTCTATCGCTACCAGAATATGAAGAATGTTGACGATGACGACTACGATCCCAATATGCACTATGTGGGAGTGGGGTATAAGTTTAAGTTTTGAAGTGAATAGTGATTAATGATTATGAGAAAGACTGTTATATATCTTTTCCTGTTGGGTTGCCTGTTCCCGTTTGCCTCTTCCTGCGAGAACGACGATACTGACTTTGGGGCCTACAAGTTGGTGACCTCTGATAATGATGACGATGATGGAGAGGAGGATGAGGACACCACGACGAACGTCCCCTCGCTGAGCGATACACTGTGGGTGGCCTATAGCGTCACCTCGGCCACCGTCATGGGCGACCGCAAGGGCATCGCCGCCGTAAGTGGGGCCGACGTCACCATCACCGACGCGACTGACAGCACCCTGGTGCTCATCCTTAGCGGAACGGCCACCGACGGCTCGCTGCTGGTCTATCGCGAGAAGAAGTACACCATCCTGCTGAATGGCGTCGATATCTATAATGCCGATGGCCCCGCCATCAATAACCAGTGCTCCAAGGCGCTCTACATCGTCTGTGCCGACGGTACGACGAACACGCTTACCGACGGCACCAGTTACGCCGACCAGACCTATCAGCAGAAGGGCGCCCTCTTCAGCGAGGGTCAGACCTATTTCTCTGGTGCCGGCACGCTCAATGTCTATGGCAACTGTAGGAATGCCATCGCCTGCGACGACTATATTACCATCGAGGGCGACATCGTGCTCAATGCCACCGCCTCCGACACCGGCACCAACGGCATTAAGGCCAACGACGGTATGTTCATCAACGGCGGCACGCTGACGGTGAAGGCCGAGGCCGACGGCGCCCGTGGCATCCGTTGCGAGGCCCGTACCGAGATTACCGGCGGCACTGTCACCATCACGACCTCCGGCGACTGCAAGATTGAGACCGTCGATGGCGTCGTCGATACCACGTCGGCTGCCTGCATCAAGAGCGACTCCCTCTTCACGATGACCGGCGGCACGCTCACCATGACCAGTTCGGGCGACGGCGGCAAGGGCATCAACTGCAGTGAGGATATCAGGGTCTGCGGCGGCACCTTCGTGGCCAAGACCACCGGCTCCAACGACGATGGCAAGCCCAAGGCTGTCAAGAGCGACACGGGCATCATCGTCAGCGGCGGCTCGTTCACGGCGACGGTGAAGAAGAGTTGGGCCTGCGACAACGGCACTGACAGCGAGACTCCCTCAGACCATCTGACGGTGGAGGGCACCCCTGTCACGAAGTCAATCACCAAGAAGTCTGTCATCATTAATTTTGAATAGTTATGAAGAAGTTCCTGATCCTGCTTTCACTTTTCACTTTACACCTTTCACTTCTCACTTCGAACGCCCAGAACGTGGAAAAAGTCTACGAAGAGGCCAAGGCGCTCTACGAAGCGAAGAACTACACCGCTGCCCTGCCTAAGTTGAAGACCGCAGCCGAGAAGGGTAAGAAGGGCGCCATGTATCGTCTGGCCCGCTGCTACGACAAGGGGCACGGCGTCACTGAGAACAATGCCGAGGCCGTCAAGTGGTACACCAAGGCCGCTTCCCAGGGTCACGCCAAGTCGCAATACCAATTGGGCAAGGCCTATCTCTTGGGCAAGAAGGGCCTCGCAGCCGACCAGAAAAAGGCCAAGTCGCTCCTGACGAAAGCCATCAAGAACGACAAGGACGGCCCCAAGATCCTTGCCAAAATCCGAAAGGAGGCCGCCGCTGGCGATGAGGACGCCAAGGCGATCCTCAAATTCTTAGGAAAATAATGACGGCAGCGGGAACCCGCTGCCGTCTGTCTGCTTATTTGGAGATGACAACTATTTTGCCATCGCGGATGTTGAGACCCTTCTTGGGTAGTGCCATACGTCGACCTTGCAGGTCGTACCATTTGCCGTTCATGTTGTCAGCAGTCTTCACGGCGTTGATGCCAGTCACTGCGTCCTTGGCCACTTCTATGGCTTCTTTCAAGTTTGTTGCAGCGGTCTCAATCTCCTGCTGCGTAGCGTCGCTATTGGCCT
>JAFTGI010000071.1 GCA_017458195.1 Prevotella sp. | reverse complement strand
CCAGGACGGGAACGTAGCAAAGGTACTTGGTTGTAGCGGCGCGATACAGACCGCTTGCCCACCCGCCTCTTTAGCTCAGTTGGCCAGAGCACGTGATTTGTAATCTCGGGGTCGTTGGTTCGAATCCGACAAGAGGCTCAAATGAACAGGAGGTAAACACTCATCGCAAGTGTTTACCTCCTGTCTTTTGTTGGGGGGTCAGAACCTTAAGCCGATATAGAAACGGAGTCCCGACGTCAGATACTTGCGCTTCTCGGATGTGACATTAAGTCCCGAATCCTGCTCGTCGTCATCGCCGATGTCCCATTTCTTCAGGTTGCCGCTGCCCCAGAAGCGCTCCACGCCGACGCCAAAGCGTCCGTACTGCAGACTGAGGCCACCACGCCAGCAACTCATGTAGCCGCCGCAGATGGTATTGTCCTCATCACCATCGCTGGTGAAGACGAGAGCCGACAAGGTGGGCAGGTAGTGGAAGTAGGCCGTCAGTTTTATCTTCTCAAGGGAAGAATTCAGCCCAGCTCCGAAGGGAGCCCACTTCACGCTGGGGCCAATGCCGAGAATGTGAGCGTTGATTTGATACTTGCCGACATTCAGCCGGTTGAGCATGCCATTGATGTCCTCCTCGTCGCTATTCTCGTCTGGGGCTGAATTGTAGGCGTCGTTAAAGTAATCGTCCATGCTGGAGTAGTTGCCGTCGGTCACGTTGCCCAGCGCGCTGTTGGTCAGCGAACCCAGTGAAAGTCCCTTGCCCTTGGCATAGCGAGCCACGTTGATATCGATGAAGTTCAGGTCAAGGCCGAACATGAGCACGTCGCCGATGGGATATTTGTGCAGGTTAAAAGTCTTACGCTTGAAGATACCCACGGCGAAGTCACTCTTGTATTCAATTCCCGTGGCGTCTTCCTTCAGTGTCTGCGTGCTGTAGCTCAGGCCTATTGGCGATGGGCTCTTCCATTCGTTCTGTGCGTGGGCAGTGGTTGCGGCGAAAAGCAGAACCGCTCCCATGATGTATCTGGTCGTTGTCTTCATTATGTTCTTATATATAAATAGGTGCAATTACTGTTTCGTGGCCTGGGCTTCGAGCTGGTAGAGCAGCACGGCCTTCAAGGTCACGTCCTTAAACTCGTCGTCGTCGGTATAGTCAGATGCAAGGGCTTCGCATTCCTCTGTCATATAGAGGCGGTTGTCGGCAAAGTAGACCGTCAGGTCGTTGCTGCCCACAACGGGCACGGGATTATAGTCGGCAAAATAAGTAAAGTCGTAGTGCAGCCTCTGGTTGGCTTCGTCGATCCAGCGCCAGTCGCCGTTGCCGTTGTTGCTGTCGTGCATGTAGCGGTGGAAGTGGCCAAAGCGGGTAAAGACAAACTGGTCAACGCAGAACTCAAAGCGGTCTTCATCGCTCAGCTTGTAAGTAAAGACAAGCTTAGGCTCACCCTTGTCTGTGCGGTAGATTTTCAGGAGCACATTGCTCAGCCCCCATGTGTGGCAGAGACGGTCGGTGAGTGCAGTGCTTTCGATGGGCTTCTCGGGTGTGGCGGTATAGCGGGCAACCACTTCGTTGCTTTCATAGACGATGAGCTCGCCGTCGCTGACAACGAAACCGAGTTCGCTGACAACGAAGCTGTTAGATTCGCGGTCGTAGGTGTAGCTGTAGGTCTCAGCAGAATATTTGTACCATTCGCTTGCGCGGGTTTGCGTGGCAGGCATCGTGACGCTCACCTTACGGCCTTCGACGTCGAACTCCATGTTGCGCTGGGGAGTGTAATAGACGTCATTCGACTGTTTTTCCACGATGTGGCACCAGCCGTCGGCCGTAAACTCGATGGATGAGATTTGGGGATGGTCGGCAATGATGAAGCTGGCCACGGCGTCGGCATACGGTTCGCTGATGCTCAGTGTACCGCTGTTCTTGTTGGTAATCCGATAGGTCTCGGTGGTTCCCTCGGTCAATGACTTAGTCAGGTCGTCAATGTCGCACGAATGCAACAGAGGTGTCAGGCCCAGCACGAGAGCGGCTGCCAGCCTGAGTTGGAAAATGTGTTTCATCTTTTTTGTTTTATTTATAATATGTTATTTCATTTCACGTTGCCCACCCGGATCAGGTATTCGGCAATCTGCACGGCATTCAGTGCGGCTCCCTTGCGAATCTGGTCGCCCGAGAGCCAGAATGTCAACCCGTTGTCGTCGGCAAGATCCTTGCGTACACGGCCCACGAACACGTCGTCCTTGCCTGCGGTGTGAAGGGGCATCGGATAGGTCAGCGTCGTCGGGTCGTCGACGAGCTGGCACCCGGGAGCCTGGGCAATGGCCTTTTGAGCCTCCTCGACGCTCAAGGGGCGCTCGGTCTCAATCCAGACACTCTCGGAATGGCTGCGCAGCGAACTGACGCGGACGCATGTGGCCGAGCAACGGGCATCGGTGTGCATGATCTTGCGCGTCTCGTTGAACATCTTCATTTCTTCCTTTGTATAGCCGTTAGGCTGGAATACGTCAATCTGGGGAATCACGTTGTAGGCCAGCTGATGCGGGAACTTCTTGATGGTCTTCACCTCGCCCGTCTCAACAATCTCGCGATACTGCTGTTCCAGCTCCTGCATGGCGGCTGCACCGGCACCGCTGGCGCTCTGATACGACGAGACGCGGATGCGGCGGATGTGGCTCAGCTGCTCCAAGGGCTGCAGCACGACTACCATCATGATGGTAGTGCAATTGGGGTTGGCGATGATGCCGCGCGGACGCTTCAAGGCATCCTCGGCATTACACTCGGGCACCACCAAGGGCACGTCGTCGTCCATGCGGAAGGCACTCGAGTTGTCGATCATCACGCAGCCATAGCGGGTGATGTCGTCGGCAAATTCCTTCGACGTACCGGCTCCGGCACTGGTGAAGGCGATGTCAATGTCGCGGAAGTCGTCGCCGTGCTTTAGCAGTTTCACTTCAATTTCCTTGTCCCGAAAACAATACTTACGACCGGCGGAGCGCTCAGAGCCGAACAGCACGAGCTCGTCCATCGGGAAGTTTCTCTCGTCAAGCAGGCGCAGGAATTCCTGACCTACGGCGCCGCTTGCTCCAACAATAGCTACTTTCATCTTGTTACCTAATTAGTGTTTATCGCGTGCAAAGATAGAAAAAAAATTTGAATTATGAATTATGAATTATGAATTATTTTGTACCTTTGCAGTCGAAATGACATTTTTAGCCTCTGCACCCGCCCTTATCAGCGACCCGACGATGATTTTCTTCGTCGTGCTGCTCATCATCCTGCTCGCACCGATAGTGATGAGCCGCCTGCGCATCCCACACATCATCGGCATGGTGCTGGCTGGTGTGTTGGTAGGTCAGCTTGGGCTCAACATCCTCGAGCGCGACGACTCTTTCGTGCTTTTCGGTCGCGTCGGCCTCCTATATATTATGTTCCTGGCGGGCCTTGAGATGAATCTGAGCGACCTCAGGAAGAACAGCACGCGCATGCTGCTGTTCGGTCTGCTCACGTTCTTCGTGCCTTTCGTCATGGGCTACTTAATGAGTGTTACGCTCCTGGGCTATTCGTCGGCAGCATCAATGCTTGTGGCATGCATCCTCTCGTCGAACACGCTCATCGCCTACCCTGTCGTCACGCGCTATGGACTGCAGAAGCATCGCTCCGTCGTGCTCAGCGTTGGCTCGTCAATGCTGGCGCTGACGCTGGCCCTGCTTGTGCTGGCAGCATTTTCGGCAGCCTATCAGGGCGAGGCCAACGCCCGCTTCTGGCTGTTGTTCATTGGCAAGGTGGCCCTGTTCAGCGCCGGTGCCTCGTATGTCTTGCCTCGGCTGACACGTTGGTTCTTCAAGCGCTATAGCGATGCCGTGATGCTCTATGTCTATGTGCTCTCGGTGGTTTTCCTCAGTGCGGCCATCAGCGACGCCTGTGGACTGGAGGGCATCTTCGGTGCATTCCTGGCGGGACTTATCCTGAATCGTTTCATTCCCGACGTGTCGCCGCTGATGAACCGCCTTGAGTTTATCGGCAACGCGCTCTTCATCCCCTACTTCCTTATTGGCGTGGGCATGCTCATCGACGTCCGCATCATGTTCCACGATGGCGCCACAGCGTGGATTGTGGCCTGTATGGTGTTCTTCGGTACCTTCGGCAAGGCCATCGCTGCCTATCTGTCGTGCCTCGGATTCCGGCTCAGCCTCCCTTCCGGCCACATGATGTTCGGTCTGACGACGGCTCATGCTGCAGGTTCGATTGCAATGGTCATGGTGGGCATGGACCTTATGACGACCGATGGTTCGACGCTCGTTGACAAGCCGATGCTCAACGGCGTGGTGATGATGATTCTCTTTACATGCATCATCAGTTCGATTACAGTCGACCGCGCCTCACGACAGATCCTGCTGCGCGAAAAGCTACGCGCCGACGACCTGCCGGAGAAGAACGGCGACGACGAGAAGATCATGCTGCCTCTGCAGCATGCCGAAGATGCAGACAACCTGGTGAAGCTGGCTATTCTGACCCGCAACCCCAGACTCAACCGCGGGCTCATTGGCCTCAACGTCGTCCTCGACGACGCCATGAGCGACCATAATCAGAATGAAGGTCGGCGCGTGCTTGAGCAGGCCGAAAAGACGGCCACTTCGGCCGACGTGCGCATGCAGACCCAGAACCGCCTGGCCACCAACATTGCCAACGGCATCAAGCATGCCTTCAAGGAAAACAATGCCAGCGAGATCATCATGGGTATGCACCACCGACGTTCCGCAGGCGACTCCTTCTGGGGCGACTACATGCAAGGGCTTATTGCTGACATTAACCGCCAGGTCATGATCTGCCGCTTCAACAGGCCGCTCAACACGCTGCGCCGCATCGTCGTCGCCATTCCCTCCCGCGTGGAGTTCGAATATGGTTTCTACCGTTGGGTGGAGCGGCTCTCGCGTCTGGCCGAGAATCTGGGCTGCCGTATCGTCTTCAGGGGACGCCTCAACTGTCTGGAGCTCATTGAAGGCTATGTCCAGGGGCATCATCCGCAGGTGCGGGCCGACTATGTCCAGATGGAGCATTGGAAAGAGCTGACCTCCATCGACGTCAACGACGACCACCTGCTGGTCGTCATCACGGCCCGCATGGGCACCGTGAGCTATAAGGCAACCTTTGAATATCTGCCTCGCGAGCTCACCCAGCACTATGACCATTGTTCGCTCATCATCCTCTACCCCGACCAGAACGGACAGCCGCAAGACACCATGACCTTCACTGCTCCGCAGCACCAGACCGACGAGAGCGCCTATGCTCAACTCAGTGAGTGGCTGCGCCAGCATTTCTTACACAAATCTCATCTCAACGAAAACGTGCATGATAACGATTGAAAACATCACAAAGAGTTTTGGCTCGCTTCAGGTGCTCAAGGGCATCGACCTCCACATTGACCGTGGCGAGGTGGTCAGCATCGTCGGCCCAAGTGGCGCCGGCAAGACTACGTTGCTTCAGATTATTGGCACCCTTGACCGACCCGACGCTGGCCGTGTGTGTGTCGATTCTGTCGACACAACCACACTCTCACAGCGTCAACTCAGCGACTTCCGCAACCTGCATCTGGGCTTTGTCTTCCAGTTCCATCAGCTGTTGCCTGAGTTTACAGCCATTGAGAACATCATGATACCGGCCTACATTGCCGGACGCTCCGGCAGGGAGGCCCGCCAGCGTGCCGAAGAGCTGCTACGCTTCATGGGCCTTAGTGACCGTGCCGCCCACAAGCCCGCCGAGCTCTCTGGCGGCGAGAAGCAGCGCGTGGCCGTAGCTCGGGCCCTGGTCAACAACCCCGCCGTTATCCTGGCCGATGAACCCAGTGGCTCGCTTGATACGAAAAACAAGCAGGAGCTCCACCAGCTCTTCTTTGACCTCCGCAACCAGTTTGGCCAGACCTTCGTCATCGTCACCCACGATGAGCAGCTTGCCACCCTAACCGACCGTACCATCCACATGCGCGACGGTCTCCTTGTTTCACCTACTTCACCCGCCACACCACTATGCTGACCCTCGGCACTTTCAACACCCTGCGCATCGTCAAGCGCGTCGACTTCGGCCTCTATCTCGACGGAGGCGACGAAGGTGAAATCCTGCTGCCCAAGCGTTACGTCACCCCACAGATGCACATCGGCGACGAGCTCCGCGTCTTCATCTATCTCGACCAGGAGGAGCGGCCCGTGGCCACTACCGAGGAGCCTCTCGCCCAAGTCGGCCAGTTTGCATGCCTCGAGGTCGCCTGGACAAACAAGTATGGGGCCTTCCTCCGATGGGGGCCCATGAAGGATTTGTTCTGCCCTTTCCGCGAGCAGAAACAGCGAATGGAGCAGGGCCGCAGCTACATAGTCTACATCATGGAAGACATGGAGACCCATCGGCTCATGGCAACGGCCAAGGTCGAGAAATACCTCGCCGACGACATGCCGCCCTACAAGCATGGCGACAGCTGCGACTGCCTCGTCTGGCAGAAGACCGACCTTGGATTCAAGTGCATCGTCGACAACCGCTATCAAGGGCAGCTCTATGACAACCAGATTTTCCGTCCGCTCCACACCGGCAATCGCTTTACTGCCTATATCGACCATATTCGCCAAGACAACAAGATTGACCTCACCATACAGCCCACCGGCCACCAGCATACCCTTGATTTTGCTGAGACGTTGCTGCGCTATCTCTATGAGAACGACGGACTCTGCGACCTGGGCGACAAAAGTCCGGCCGAACTCATCTACGACCGCTTTAAAGTCTCGAAGAAAGCCTTCAAGCGCGCCGTTGGCGACCTTTACCGCCGTCGGCTCATCGTCATTGGCGATGAAGATATTCGTCTGACCTCGCCTGAAGCACCGCTTTAATCACGTTGTGGAGGTTCTGTGTGTGTGCCACAACGCCGCAGCGCTGTCCCCGTAGGACAACTTTATTTGCATCATAAGTCTGCGCCCGTGGAACCTTTAAAGTCCCACGGGCGCAGACAAAACAAATATACTTATATCTGAATTATATCACCCGCAGTGGAAGTACTGCTCGACGAGCTTCTGAATCTCCTCGGGGTTGTCGGCGATGTCGGTGCGAAGGGTGCGGTCGTCGAAGGCGCGTAGCTGGGCGATGATGCCGTCAATCATGGCGGGGCTGAAGACGCCCTGCTCCTCGAAGACGGTACGCTTCTGCTCCAGGCATTCGGCTGAGGCAGCGCAACTGTCGGGCAGCTGGGCAAGCTGAGCCAGGCGGTCGGCGTTCTGGGCGTCGTGGATGTTCACGTTGACATAGCAGCGCTCTGCCACGTCAAGAGCATCTGCCATCTCGAAGCCGTGGCGGCATGCCACGCAGAGGCCAGCCAGCAACTGATAGAGGTCGGCTGAGCCGTCGGGCGAGCGCATCTCGACGGTCTGCTTGCCACTCATGTCGCGGTCCAAGACAGCTTCTAAGGGGTTAGCCTTGGCCGACATGTCGACACCGGCGGCCCATCCGAGGGGCACACGGACAAGCACTGAGCGGTTGCGGTCGCCCCAGCAGACGTTGGTCGGCGCCTCCTGATGTGGCACGAGGCGGAAGTAGCTCGTGGGATTCTTGTTGCCGAAAGCGGTGATGGCTGGTGCGACGTCCATCATGCCGGCAATCATGCGGCGGGCATCGTCGGAGAGCTTACCGTTCTTGAGCATCTGATTGCGGCCGTCCTTGGTCATGCGCATGTGGATATGCAGTCCGCTGCCGGCTTTGCCCGTGGTAATCTTCGGGGCGAAGGTGACGTCGTAGCCCTCTTCGTAGGCCAGGTTGCGGATGACCCATTTGGCCAGCATCAGCTGGTCGGCAGCCTGCTCCACTGGGACGGGCAGGAACTCAATCTCGTTCTGCTCGTAGGTCAGCCCGTCAAGCGTGAAGTTACCCACCTCTGAGTGGCCGTACTTGATTTGTCCGCCTGTCTGGGCAATATATTTCATGCAACGGGTGCGGAAGGCATTGGTTTTGGCATAGGGTGAAGACTCATGATAGCCGTGCTGGTCGATGGCGGGGAACACTTCCTCGTCGGACGAAATGACGTAGTACTCCAGCTCGCCCATGGCCTCAAACTGCATGCCGGTTACGCGAGTGAAGGCTTCTGAAGCCTTGCGCAGCGTTTGCTCCGGGGCACTGGCCAGTGGCTGTCCGTCCTTGTCAAAGAAGGAGCAGAGCATGGAGAGCGTGGGAATGTCGGCGAAGGGGTCGAGGAAGGCGGTGCGGAACCGGGGCAGTACGTAGAGGTCGCTGGAACCAGCCTCGATGAATGAGAAGAGGCTTGAGCCGTCGACACGCTCGCCGCAGGTTAGGATAGTGTCGAGATATGCCAGGTTGGTGATGACGAAGTTGAGCGTCTTGAGCTTGCCGTCGCCGCCAGGATACATGAAGTTGATCATGCGGATGTCATTCTCGCGTACATACTTGATGATGTCAGCCTTGGTCAGCGCCTCGGCTGGTTTCTGAAGGAAAGCCACTACGGGATTGGCGTTCAGTACGAGTTGGTCGTTATTCATAGTTATGTTAATAATAAAAGGTTTGTCGATTGTGGGGCAAAGGTAATCATTTTAAACGAAACGGCAAACAAAAAGCGGGCTTTTTTCGGGCCCGCTTCTTGTTTTAGCGTAATTTAATGTGTCGGAGCGATTGTGAAACCGCTTTTCTGACATATCAGTATGTCAAGCCGTCTTACTCCTCGTCGAGCAGAATCTTCATCATCTCGACGGCAGCCTTGGCCACGCTGGTGCCGGGGCCGAAGATGGCAGCCACGCCAGCCTTGTAGAGGAAGTCGTAGTCCTGGGCGGGAATGACGCCACCAGCGATGACCATGATGTCCTCGCGGCCCAGCTTCTTCAGCTCCTCAATGAGCTGCGGGATGAGCGTCTTGTGGCCGGCGGCGAGCGACGATGCACCGACGATGTGGACGTCGTTCTCGACAGCCTCGCGGGCAGCCTCGGCGGGCGTCTGGAACAGCGGACCCAT
>JAFTGI010000070.1 GCA_017458195.1 Prevotella sp. | reverse complement strand
CCCCCCACAATTTTTCCCCCTTTAATTTCTTAATTCCAGAAAAAGTTCGTAACTTTGCACCCAAATTTGCACTGAAAAGACAAATTAGGACTTTACAACAATATCAACACACACGGTTATGCCCGAAATATCCATCCGTGGACTCGAGATGCCCGAGTCGCCCATACGCAAGCTGGCCCCGCTGGCTGCCGCTGCCAAGAAGCGCGGCACGAAGGTCTACCACCTGAACATCGGACAGCCCGACCTGCCCACGCCGCAGGTGGGCCTCGACGCCCTCAAGCACATCGACCGCCAGATACTGGAATACTCACCCTCGCAGGGCTACCTGAGCTACCGCGAGAAGCTGGTCAGCTACTACGCCAAATACAACATCCAGGTTGCGGCCGACGACATCATCATCACCTCCGGCGGCAGCGAGGCCGTGCTCTTTGCCTTCCTCAGCTGTCTGAACCCCGGCGACGAGATCATCGTGCCCGAGCCGGCCTATGCCAACTACATGGCCTTCGCCATCTCGGCCGGCGCACGCATACGCACCATCGCCACCACCATCGAGGAGGGCTTCTCGCTGCCCAAGGTGGAGAAGTTTGAGGAATTAATAAATGAACGCACGCGCGCGATAATGATCTGCAACCCGAACAACCCGACGGGCTACCTCTACACGCGCCGCGAGATGAACCAGATCCGCGACCTGGTGAAGAAGTACGACCTCTACCTGTTCTCTGACGAGGTCTACCGCGAATACATCTACACCGGCTCGCCCTACATCTCGGCCTGCCACCTGGACGGCATCGAGCAGAACGTCATCCTGATCGACTCCGTCTCGAAGCGCTACTCTGAGTGCGGCATCCGCATCGGAGCCCTGATCACGAAGAACAAGGACGTCAGGGCCGCCGTGATGAAGTTCTGCCAGGCTCGCCTCTCACCGCCCCTCATCGGTCAGATCGTCGCCGAGGCCTCACTCGACGTCAGCGAGGATTATATGCGCGACGTCTACGACGAATATGTGGAGCGCCGCAAGTGCCTCATCGACGGGCTCAACCGCATCCCCGGCGTCTATTCGCCCATACCGATGGGAGCCTTCTACACCGTGGCCCGACTGCCGGTCGACGACGCCGAGCGGTTCTGCCGCTGGTGCCTCAGCGAGTTCGAGTATGAGGGCCAGACGGTGATGATGGCCCCGGCCGCCGGCTTCTACACCACTCCCGGTGCCGGTCGCGACCAGGTGCGCATCGCCTATGTGCTGAAGAAGGACGACCTTGTCCGTGCGCTCTTTGTCTTGCAGAAAGCACTCGAGTCTTACCCTGGGAGGACAGAATGAATTTCCCTTTGTTCATAGCACGCAAAATCTACGGTGAGGACGACAACCGACGCCAGGTCAGTCGCCCGGCCATCCGCATTGCCACCATCGGCGTGGCCGTCGGACTGGCCGTGATGATCGTCACCGTCAGCGTCGTGCTGGGCTTCAAGCACACCATCCGCGACAAGGTGGCAGGCTTCGGAAGCCATATCCAGGTGGAGAACATCGGCTCGTTCACATCGGCAGCCTCGCTGCCCGTCTGCATCGGCGACAGCATGATGCAGGTGCTCAGCGACATCGACGGCGTCAGCCATGCACAGCGCTTCACCAACGCCGAGGGCATCCTCAAGACCGACAACGACTTCCTCGGAGTGGCCTTCAAGGGCATCGCCCAGGAATACGACACGACCTATCTGAGCCAGTGCCTCGTCGAGGGCCAGCTGCCGCAGTTCTGCGACTCGGCGACGAAGTATCCGCTGCTCATCTCGCAGGCCATGGCCCAGAAGCTCCGCCTCGGCGTCGGCGACCGCGTCTTTGCCTACTTCATCAGCGACGACGACGTGCGCACACGCCGCTTCACCGTCACCGGCATCTATGCCACCAACATGAAGCGCTTCGACGACCTCGTCTGCCTGACCGACCTCTATGCCACGCAACGGCTCAACGGCTGGAGCGGCGACGAGTGCACCGGCGCCGAGCTGCTCGTCGACGACTTCTCGCGCCTGGAGCAGACCAGTCTCAACGTCGTGTGGCAGGTGGGACGCACGCTCGATGCTGACGGCAACACCTTCGCCTCGCAGAACATCCTCGAGGCCTATCCACAGATCTTCTCGTGGCTCGACCTGCTCGACGTCAACGTCTGGATCATCCTCGCGCTGATGGTCGCCGTGGCCGGCTTCACGATGATCAGCGGCCTGCTCATCATCATCCTCGAGCGCACCCAGATGATCGGCATCCTCAAGGCCCTCGGCGCCCGCAACAGCACCATCCGCAAGACGTTCCTGTGGTTCGCCACCTTCATCATCGGCCGCGGACTGCTCATCGGCAACCTGCTCGGACTGGGCATCGTCCTGCTGCAGCAATATACAGGCATCGTCAAGCTCGATCCGCAGACCTACTACGTCAGCGAGGCCCCCATGGAGCTCAACCTGCCGCTCGTCCTGCTGCTCAACGTGGCCACGCTGCTCATCTGCGTCTTCGTACTCATAGCCCCCAGCTACCTCGTCTCGCGCATCCATCCGGCCCGCTCCATGCGCTATGAGTAGCAGAAAATGCTCTATTTTCCCCCTATTTGTGATTTTTGAGCAAAATATTGCACGAAAAGTTTGCAAATGTGCAGAAAACAATGTACCTTTGCACAGAATTTTCAAAATTGTGCAATGAATCAAGGCTCAAGCTTCAATAAATACATCAAGGACACCATCGTCAAGAACTGGGACCGGGACGCGCTGACCGACTATCAGGGGCTGACCTACCAATATCACGACGTGGCCACGCTCATTGTCAAGCTCCACATCCTTTTCGAGAACTGCGGCGTCCGCAAGGGCGACAAGATAGCCATCTGCGGCCGCAACTCGGCCAACTGGGCCGTCACGTTCGTCGCCACGCTGACCTACGGGGCCGTGGCCGTGCCCATCCTGCATGAGTTCAACGCCGAGCAGATCCACAACATCGTCAACCACTCCGAGTCGCGCCTGCTGTTCGTAGGTGACTACGTGGCCAAGGAAATCCAGGCCGCCGAGATGCCCCAGTTGGAAGCCATCATCAACCTGCCCGACTTCTCGATCATGCTGT
>JAFTGI010000069.1 GCA_017458195.1 Prevotella sp. | reverse complement strand
CACCCGCGCTCACTTCGTGCTCGGCGAGAAGGACCGTGTGCTGGCCGTCTGCGACGCACTGCTGGCCGGCGACTACGAGACCGTCGGCAAGAAGATGTACGAGACCCACTACGGACTGTCGAAGGAGTATGAGGTCAGCTGCGAGGAGCTCGACTTCCTGAACGACCTGGCCAAGGAGAACGGCGTCACCGGAAGCCGCATCATGGGCGGTGGTTTCGGCGGCTGCACCATCAACCTTGTCAAGGACGAGCTCTACGACAAGTTCATCGTCGACGCCAAGGAGAAGTTCGCCGCCAAGTACGGCCACGCTCCTGAGGTCATCGACGTCGTCATCGGCGACGGCTCGCGCAGACTCTGCTAAGAGAAGCCCCCTCTACTCAGGGGGTTGGGGGTCTGAATAAGCGCAGATGCCCAACCCCCTGATCTTTTTTTTTTTATCTACATCCATCAAAGATTTAGAAAATGTTCGAAATCGACCGTTCCTACATCGACCGCCCCAACCTGGAGTCGCTGCAAGGCCACATCTGGGACATCCGCACCGACCACAAGGACGACCCCACCCTGCCCCGCATCGAGAACTACGGCATCAGCGAGGAGGAGTTTGAGACCTACCTCGAGAAGAAGCAGAACTTCGAGGACTTCAAGGATGACTGGCACCGCCGCCAGCTGCTCATCTACGGCGTGCTGTTCTGCATTCCCCTCGTCTACTGGAGCCTGGTGCACAGAGGCGAATACCTCGGTGGCTACATCAACGGATTCCTGCTCTGCATCATTGCCTTCATGGGCTACTCCATCATCAAGGCCATCCGCGCACGC
This sequence comes from Prevotella sp., assembly GCA_017458195.1. Lineage (GTDB taxonomy): Bacteria > Bacteroidota > Bacteroidia > Bacteroidales > Bacteroidaceae > Prevotella. The sequence continues at coordinate 5,880 of JAFTGI010000069.1, read as the reverse complement.
CAGTTCCGCAACAACCCCTGCGAGACCTTCATCAAGGCGCTCCTTTCGTGGGAGCAGAATCACGACGAAGCACAATAGGATGCACCGCTCCTGCCTTCTCCTTCTATTAACACTCTTGGGGCTGTCGGCCAAGGCACAGACCCCAAGCGACTCAGTGCGCTCGGAGCTCAATTACTATCTGGAGCGCCACAACGTGCGTGACGAGGGCTTCGACATGGTTGCCCGCTACGCTGAGGAGGGCGACTCGACTCTGACGGCCTATCGCCCGCAAGGCCCTCACCTGCTGACCAACTACGTGCGCCCACGGCGCGGCAAGAGCATCGTCGTCGACCCATACGGACGGCCTATCCTGGCCACCTTCAATGCCGACACGCTCGTCAGCGGCATCCGCATTGACACCCTTGGCACCTACGCCGGCATGTTCAACCAATTCAAGGAGGCCTGCGGCCATGGCTCCTTCCGCTCGGTCAGCGGCAGCTACTATGAAGGCCAGTGGCTTCACGACCAGCGAGAGCAGTTCGGCTTTGAGGTGGCTCCGAATTACCTGAAGGCCGGACAGTGGCACCAGGACAGGTTTCTCGGTGAACGGATGCTCCACACCACGGAACGCATCTACGGCATCGACATCTCGCGCTACCAGCACGAGCAAGGCCGCAAGAAGTTCAGCATCAACTGGCGCAACCTCAGAATCACACGGCTGAGCCGCCGCATCGACAAAGAGCAGCTCGTCGACGGGCAGGCCGACTATCCTGTCTCGTTTGTCTACATCAAGTCTACGGAGGGCATTTCCATCGTCAACCAGTATTTTACGGCCGACTATCAGGCGGCGCACAAACAGGGCATACCCGTCGGAGCCTATCACTTCTTCTCCACGCGCCAGACACCCCGCGAGCAAGCCGCCCATTTCCTTCAGAACACCCGCTTTCGCCGGGGCGACCTGCCTCCGATGCTCGACATCGAGCCCTCCGACGCGCTCATCAATGCCATGGGCGGTCCGGAGGCTCTGTTCGAGTCCGTCCGCGTGTGGCTCGACATTGTTGAACGTGCCACCAAGGTGCGCCCGATCCTCTATGTCAACCAGCGCTTCGTGAACAAGTTTCTTGACCTTGCCCCTGACCTGAAGGCCGGCTATCATTTCTGGATAGCCCGCTATGGCGAATACAAGCCTGACATTCATCTGGCCCTCTGGCAGCTCAGTCCCGAGGGGCGCGTCAGTGGCATCCAGGGCGACGTCGACATCAATGTCTTCAACGGCTATCAAGGTCAGTGGGACGCTTTCCTCCACGACGACTGCATTCCCTGAAGCGTCGCGGGCTCAGCGGCACTGGCGCATCATTTCTTCCAACATCTTCTGGTGGTGACCGGGCAACACGATATGGTGGTTGCCTATCGGATTATCAAGAAAATAGCGGGCGCGTTCGGCATCGTCGAGCCTGACGACCAGCTGGGTGCGACAGAGGTCAGGCTTGGCTTCATTGCGCAGGAGCTGACCTTCAGCGACGAACCACCGGCTCAGATCCCCCGAGACCTTAAAGACCGTCACCTGCCCTTCCGGCATGTGGCCACGAATGCCCACGCCGATGCCCGACTCGTAGTGGGTGTCGAACTCATAGCTGCTCACCAGGTTGAGCGGTATCGTGCAGTGGGCAAAGACCATCTCGCCCGTCTGCGGGTCGATGCTTGCGGGGTTGGCCTGAAACCCGGTGACGCCTGTCAGCGCCAGAGCTATCACCATCGTCAGCATGGCAGGCACGTCGCCCTCACATCCGGCCACGATGCCATCAGCGTTAAGTCGGGCCAGGGCTAGACAGCCGGTGTTCTGCACCGCCGTCAGCAAGTCGAAGCATCTCAGGGTGAAGCCCTGCAGATGATGGTCGGCGACGACGCCCTTCAGTGCCTCGTAGATGCGCTCGGCACCCGGCAAGAAGCGGTGCTTTGGCGCCGGAGAAGCGGTACTTTGAGGGCAGAGAAGCGGCACTTTGTCAATCTCAAAGCGCAGCTTTTCCATGGGAATGTCAACGAGTTCAATGCCGAGCTTTGATGCGACCGCCGCCTGGTCCGTACCACTTGCTATGAGCCAGTCAGAGGGCTTGCCGATGACGCCTAAGCGACAACCTTTCAGCCGATGGCGCGCTTCACCGACTTTCGCGAGCAGCGCCACCCTGTCGGCAATATAGTAGGCCGACCCGTGGAGAATCTCGCCGCAATAGCCCCTCTGCCTGAGAAACGACAGAATCTCCATCGAAGCAGCCAGCGAATTGCTCTTGCCGGAGGTGAGCAGGTAGAATGGCGCGTCGCTCTGGGCAAGCAGCTGAGGCAGCAGTCGCTTGAAGATGCCTTCAGTGCCGCCCGTCCGCACATAGATCAGGCTGAGGTCGTGCTCCCCGTAGTCAGCATAGTCGCTGCCACGCAGGTCATAGTCGAAATGCAACGATGAAAGAAATTCGCGGGTGACGGCCGCCACGGCTTGCTCGTCGTGAAGCTCGGACGTCAGTGTATAGATAGCGATGCTCATAGGTCAGAAAGTTATTTAAGTACAGATTGTTTCGGGTGCAAAGATACAAAAAAATGCGCATTCGTGCAATTTTCTCAGTTTTAATTCGTAATTTTGCATGCATGGAAACAAAGTTATTCGCTAAGATCATTGCTCAAAACCTGCAGCTCGAGCAGGCTGCCGTCGAGAATACCCTCAAACTGATTGAGGAGGGGTGCACCATTCCCTTCATCGCCCGCTACCGCAAGGAGCGCACCGGCGGACTCGACGAAGTGAAGATTGCCGCTATTGCCGACCAGAACGACCGACTGACGGAAATAGGGAAACGCAAGGAGACGGTCGTCAAGACCATCACCGAGCAAGGCAAGATGACCCCCGAACTGGAGAAGCGCATCGACCAGTGTTGGGACGCCACCGAACTGGAGGACATCTACCTGCCCTACAAGCCACGTCGGCGCACCCGTGCCCAGATTGCTCGCGAACAGGGTCTGGAGCCGTTGGCACAGCTCATCATGCTGCAGCGCGAGAACGACCCTGAGCGCGCCGCCCGCCCCTTCCTTGTGGGCGACGTTTCAGACGTTGCTGCCGCCCTGCACGGCGCCCAGGACATCATTGCCGAGACCATCAGCGAGGACGAGCGGTCGCGCCAGCAGCTGCGCGGCACCTATCGGCGCACGGCCATCATCAGCTCGAAGGTCGTCAAGGCCAAGGCCGACACCGACGAGGCCGCCAAGTACAGCGACTACTTCGATTGGCACGAACCCCTCAGGCGCTGCTCCAGCCATCGGCTGCTGGCCATGCGGCGCGGTGAGGCCGACGGCATCCTGCGCCTGAGCATCGACCCCATCGACGACGACGAGTGCATCGACCGCCTGCAGCGCCAGTGGGTCAGGAGCAACAATGCCTCCGGACGCCTTGTCGGCGAAGCGGCTGAAGATGCCTACAAACGGTTGCTGAAGCCGTCGATAGAGACGGAATTCAACAACCTCAGCAAGGAGCAGGCCGACGACGAGGCCATCCGCGTCTTCGCCGAGAACCTGCGCCAGCTGCTGCTCGGAGCACCATTAGGCCAGAAGCGCGTCATGGGCATCGACCCGGGCTTCCGCACAGGATGCAAGGTGGTCTGTCTCGACGCTCAGGGCAACCTGCTCCATCATGAGGCCATCTTCCCCCACCCGCCCGTGAACAAGCGCATGCAGGCCACCATCCATGTGCAGCAGATGATTGAGCAATACAAGACTGAAGCCATCGCCATCGGCAACGGAACGGCTTCGAGGGAGACTAAGGCTTTCATCGAGGACTGCGTGAAAGGCGCTTCCGTGCAGATCTTTGTCGTCAGCGAGGACGGGGCTTCGGTCTATTCGGCCTCAAAGGTGGCCCGCGACGAGTTTCCCGATGAGGACGTCACGGTGCGCGGTGCCGTCTCGATAGGCCGCCGGCTGATGGACCCACTGGCGGAACTGGTGAAGATTGACCCAAAGAGCATCGGTGTGGGCCAATATCAGCACGACGTCGACCAGACAAAGCTGAAGCACCAGCTCGACCAGACCGTAGAGAGCTGCGTCAACCAGGTGGGCGTCAACCTGAATACGGCCTCGAGCCATCTGTTGCAATACGTCAGCGGGCTCGGTCCTGCCCTGGCCAAGAACATTGTCGACTACCGGCGCGAGCATGGGGCGTTCACCAGTCGTTCGCAACTAAAGAAAGTGCCCCGCCTTGGCCCTGCCGCTTATCAGCAATGTGCCGGTTTCCTCCGCATTGCAGGTGCCAAGAATCCGTTGGACAACAGCGCAGTCCACCCCGAGAGTTATGACATCGTGGAGCGGATGGCCAAGGACCAGGGGTGCACCGTCAGCGACCTGATAGCCCAGAAGGACTTGCGCGCCCGCGTGGATATAAAGAAGTACGTGACGGCCGAGGTTGGCATTCCGACGCTAACCGACATTATGCAGGAGCTGGAGAAGCCCGGACGGGACCCTCGCGAGCAACTCGAGGAATTTGAGTTCGACAGCCGTGTCCAGACGGTCGACGACCTGGAGGAGGGAATGATCCTGCCGGGCATTGTCACCAATATCACGAACTTCGGCGCCTTCGTCGACATCGGCGTACATCAGGACGGCCTCGTTCACATCTCGCAGATGGCGAACCGCCGCATTGCCCATCCCACCGACGTCGTGAAGCTCCACCAGCACATTGAGGTCAAGGTCATTGAGGTGGACCGCCGACGCAACCGCATCTCGCTCACGATGAAGATATAGAAAAAAGTGTACGCCCCGGCATTCCGTGAGGCGTACACTTTTTGGTTATTGCTGGGTCAGAGCCTTGAGCAACGTCTTGAGGCTCTCCTCGTTTTGCCAGCTGAAGTCGGGCATCCCGATGATGCGCTTCATCATGGTGCGCTGCTCCTTGCTGATCTTCCGCCCGAGCTCGCGCTCATGCACCTTGATGAATTCGCCGTTCAGGAGGTAGTAGTAATGGCGGAAGACGGGCAGCTTGTAGTCGTCCTCGTTGTTCAGGTCGACCGACGAATAGCTGATCTGGTCGCCCAGGTCAAGGCTCGAGATGTTGACGTTGTTCTTCAGGTTGCGCTCGTAGCTGTCCTGGTCGAAGAGCTCCACGCAGTAGAGCCCGCAGTTCCTGACGGTGTCGACGACATAGGCCAGCTGATGTCCGATCTTGACGTAGGAGCGGTCGTCGAAGTCGACGGCAACGACGTTGTCCATGTTGGCCTCCATCGTGTATTCGCCCTTCAGATAGAGCAACGAGCTGTTCTTCAGGAAGATATTGGTGAACTGTTGGTTGAGCTTGCGGCCATCGTTGAGTGTGATGACCGAGGGCTTGAAGTTGCGATAGAGCGTTGCCTGTGTGGTGCGCTTCTGGGCTGAAGCCGGCAGGGCCAGGAGCAGGGCTGCCACCAATGTCATGAACGATTTTGTCTTCATATCCATTACATATTTAAAAAGCCCATCGATTACTGAGAATCAATGAGCTCGGTTGTTGCGGTGCGTACGAGATTCGAACTCGTGACCTCCAGCGTGACAGGCAGGCATTCTAACCTACTGAACTAACGCACCAATCCTTTTGTTTGCTTTCCGGACTGTCTGACCTTATGCGGTGCGTACGAGATTCGAACTCGTGACCTCCTGCGTGACAGGCAGGCATTCTAACCTACTGAACTAACGCACCTTTTCGGGTCATTTTCCGTTTGCGGATGCAAAGGTACAAACTTTTTGCGAAACTTCGTTATTTCTATGCGAAAAAGTTTACGATTGTAACATCCTTTAACAAAAAGGGGCACTCACCTGTAACTACTCAGTCCTCTTCCAGTGAATAGTACATGAAGTTCATATGTATTTCTATACCATTAAAAATCTGTAACTACTACT
>JAFTGI010000068.1 GCA_017458195.1 Prevotella sp. | reverse complement strand
TGAAGGAGATGCTGGGCGGCATGTTCGGCAACGCCTCGTCGCGCGTGGTCATCGAGGAGTTCCTCAGCGGCATCGAGTGCTCCGTCTTCGTGCTGACCGACGGTGAGCACTACAAGATTCTGCCCGAGGCCAAGGACTACAAGCGCATCGGCGAGGGCGACAAGGGTCTCAACACGGGCGGCATGGGCTCCGTCTCGCCCGTCCCGTTTGCCACGAAGGAGTGGATGCAGAAGGTGGAGGACCGCATCATCCGCCCCACCGTCATGGGACTTCGCGGCGAGGGCATTCTCTATACAGGCTTCATCTTCTACGGACTGATCAATGTCGGCGGCGAGCCGATGGTGATTGAATACAACTGCCGCATGGGCGACCCCGAGACCGAGACGGTGATGCTGCGCCTTAAGAGCGACATCGTCGACCTGTTCGAGGGTGTGGCCAAGGGCAACCTCGATGAGCGCCGCGTGGAGTTCGACGAGCGGGCTGCCGTCTGCGTGATGCTTGTCTCTGGCGGCTATCCACAAAGCTACAAGAAGGGCTATCCTATTGAAATGAGAAATGAAAAAGGAGAAATGAGTAATGGCGGCGACACCATCGTCTTCCACGCCGGCACAGCCATGAAGGATGGCCAGGTGGTCACTTCCGGCGGCCGCGTCATTGCCGTCTCCTCCTACGGCAAGGACAAGGAGGAAGCCCTGCGCCGTTCGTTTGAGGGAGCCCAGAAGATTCAGTTCACTGACAAGTATTTCCGTCGCGACATTGGCGCTGACCTGTGAAAAGACTACAGAACAAGATAGCTGAAAGCGGACTGCTGCTGCCCGTGGCGGCTCTCATAGGCCTGCTCTCGGCGGCAGCCAGCCTGCTGGGCGCCATGCCCTCCTACGAGGGTCTGGCCTCGTTGGCATGCTTCGCACTGACGGCCTACATGATGGTCGAAATGAGCAATGCCAACGCCCTGATCCGCGTGCGCAGCCGAATGGTCACCAGCACGTTCATCGTCCTTTCGGCCGCCGGGGGGCTCGTCGTGGGGCCCGTCCCGCCGGTGGCGACTCAGCTGTCGTTCGTGGCTGCCTGCCTGATTCTTTTCTCAACCTATCAGGACAAGCGCTCCATGGGTCGCACGTTCTATGCCTTCTTCTTCATCGGCCTGGCCTCATGCACCTCTGCGCAGACATTCCTGCTGGTGCCGGTCGTATGGCTGCTCATGGCCACGCAGCTGCAGTCGTTCAGCTGGCGCAACTGGATGGCGTCGCTGCTGGGCCTGCTGACGCCCTACTGGCTGATGCTGCCGTGGCTCATCCTCGAGCGCGACTTCACCCTCTGGACCAATCATGTCCAGCGGCTCATCACGTTCCATCAGCCGTTCGACTACACGGCGGTCAGCCCTCCCCAGGCGGCCCTGTTCCTGTTCACACTGACGCTCAGCATCGTGGGCATGGTCCACTTCTGGCACCGCAGCTATGAGGACAAGATCCGCATCCGGCTGCTCTACGGGTTCTTCACGGCGATGACCCTGGTGTGCGCCGTCTTCCTGATCGTCCAGCCGCAGCACTATGCCACGCTGATGCGCCTGCTGCTCGTCTTTGCCAGCCCGCTCATCGCCCACTTCTTCACGCTCACGTCGTCGCGCCTGACCAACGCGTTCTTCGTCGCCATGCTCATCGTCAGCCTGGCCCTCGGCGTGCTCACACAGCTCTGGCCCCTGATAGCACAATGATCGACCTGCTCACCCAATACGGCTACTGGGGCATGCTGGCCGCCGCATTCCTGGCCGGCAGCTTCTTCCCCTTCTCGAGCGAGGCCGTCATGCTGGCCCTCCTGGCCACGGGCCTCGACACGTGGCAGCTCGTCGTCTACGGCACCGTCGGCAACGTGCTCGGCTCGGTGCTCAACTATTGCGTCGGCCGCATGGGCCGTCTGGAGTGGATTGAACGCTATCTCCGCGTCGGCCCCGAGAGCCTCGCCAAGGCCGAGCGCTTCATGGCCGGCCGCGGCGCCTGGATGGGCTTCTTCGCCTTCCTGCCCGTGCTGGGCTCCGCCATCACGATTGTCCTTGGCCTGATGCGCGCCACCCCCCTGATCACTTTCCTCAGCATCACCCTCGGCAAGTTCCTCCGCTACCTCTTATTATTATACGGCGCCGACCTGATCATCTGACTGTGACAAAGTCTTACTCCTCCTCGTCGTCGGCTGCCAGTTTGTCTGCGACTAAGAATTTCAGGTCTTCCAACAGGGGGTAGCGCATGTGGCGCGTCCCGGGAGTGCGATGACCTATGGGTAGGAAGCGGCAGAGGATGCGCTTGATGTGACGACTGGCGTCGAAGTCCTCGGGCTGGTCGAACAGTTCGCTGCGCACGGAGTAGCAGAAGCGGCCCAGGTCGCCCAGCACCACCGTGCGGCCGTTGGCCATCTGCTCCTTCATCACGTCGACCACCTCGACGAGCACTGTCAGGGCCGCGCCGCGCGTCATGCCAGTACGCCCGGCCAGGAGCCGTGCAATCTCGTCGAGGTCCACCTCCTGCATTTTCTTTGTCTTGGCATACCATTTGCCGTCGATTTCCTTGTTCTTGCTGTCTTTGTGCTTGTAAAGCTTCAATACTATTGCCATAATGTCGTGTTTTTTGGTTTTGGTTTTTTTTTTATTCTACTTTTATCGGAGAAATACCGCTTTTTAAAAGTAATATACCCCTATATTACCTTCGAGAAGCGCCATTTTGCACCATGGAGCGCGGGCGTCCACGCCCGCCGAAACACCAATTCCTGCTATGGAGCGCGGGCGTCCACGCCCGCCAGAGCGCTAAAGT
>JAFTGI010000067.1 GCA_017458195.1 Prevotella sp. | reverse complement strand
CTTGCCACGTCCTCGTCGGGCGACGGGTTCCACTTCAGGATGACGCATCCGTTGCTCAGCACCAGGGCCTGCAGGGAGTCGGGCACATCGGGGGCCTTGTAGTCGTTCACGCGAATCATCTGTGCCACCGATACGGATTCGTTGCCCGAGTCGTCGTAGGCGCGCAGAGCCATCATACCGGTGCGAAGTCCCGTCACATCGACAATGGCAATGGTGTCGGCGGGAGAAATCAGGTCATTGGTGCTCTCTCCGACAGTCCCCGATTCTACATCGACAGTCTGATGGGGCAGTGGTATCCACTGGTCGCCTGTCATCTGATTGTTCTGATAGTAGACCATATACCCCGTGCAGTCGTCCATCTGCTCTTCGGGGTTTTCCCAGATTACAGCCGCCAGCACCTTTTTCATAGGCCGTTCTATGTCCTCGCGGATGATGGCGAACTTCTTGATCTGAGGTGGTATGGGTGGTTCGATATCACGGGCATAGACGCGGTGAACGGGCGACGGCTCCGTGAGTTCGCCGAAGGGGTCGTGTGCCATTATGCGGTATTCCCACACGCCGTCGGCGGTCACCGAGTCGTTAAAGAGACAAAGTCCCTCGAAGTCGGTCTCAATCATCGGCACGTATGGTTTCTCGTTGATGCGTTCCCACTCACCTGTGCCACTTGTACTGCCGAATCGTCCCACATAGCGTCGTTCCACCTCCCAACTACCATGCGTCTCATCCACCCATGACAGCACGAAGCGGCGGGGCGAGGTCAGCGTGTCATCCAACTCTGGGTCGTATGCAGTTGGCTTGTAGGTGCGGTTCACCACGTTTGAGCGCACGCCCGGCTCGAAGATGATCTTGCCGCCGTTGTCCCACACAGTGGGCTGCACGATATACTCATACACTTCGCCCGGCTTTGCCGTACGGTCGATAAGGCCCACCGCCATGTCCTGTGCCAGGTCAGTCCGCCAGTCGGCCACGAGCATGGCGAAGCCGAACGAGATGTCCTGCTCGCTGTTTAGTTCCACGCTGGCACCCATCGAGCCGGGCGGGTCCTCGGTCTGGTTGCTTCCCTTGCGTCCCTCGCCGTAGAGCACGCCCATGACGATGCTGGCCTGGTCATCCTCTGAACCGTATTTCGCCTCGAACTCCGCCTGCGACAGCGGCTTCAGAGCATAGGCCAGCGTGTCGATGTCGAGCGAGCCTTGCTTGGAGCGCAACACGTTCACGCCGTCGATGGTGAGGAATAGCCACGACACATAGTCCTCGGGCACCCAGCGCAGATAGACGCGGTCACCGTAGGTGCGCACCTTCAGGTGGATCTTTGATGTGAGCAGCTCGCCCTGGAGGGGTTCCACCCACTCCGTACTGTCGGGCACAAAGGCAGCGTTGGCCACCATCACCGTGTCCTCTTGTTGTGCCTGCACAGCCATGCTCCCAAGGAGCAGACCTGTCACCACTATGATTGTCTTCAGTTTCATCATATCTTCAATGTTCAATGTTCAATGTTCAATGCTCAATGGTCACTCCTTCACGTCTTCACCCGCGTAGATATCCTCCGACTTGTCGGAAGGATCATCGCCGTCGCAGACAACCTTTGGATCGCCCACCATATTACTATAGCGCCATTCATTCATATCCTTTGGATTCTTATTACTACCCGTAAACATCCAATCGTAAGTAACGTCAGTCATTATCTCGCAGTTTCCGTCAACCGCACTGCTGCTGAAATACTGACCGGAGTTAATGTCGTATGCGTTCACGCGGTAAGCCATCAGATTTAGCTCAGTGATATAACCTAAGGCCCACGAAGTAATGAATCTATCTTGGTCAACAATCCTGCGATCGACCCATTGCCCGTTTACTACCCTTGAAGATGTAGCGTAGCTGCTTCCTTTCAGCAACTTGAACGGACTGCCGCCGTTCATTCGGTTAAACAGCAGGTTCGACACATCTGCGCCATAACGGGCTTTAAGCGTTGTCTTGGCATGTGCTCCCAGTGAGGTGTCGAAAGCACGGTTAAGGCTCTTTGTCCAGAAGCCATTCACACTGTCGGCACCCATTGTGTCGCTGTTATCGTGGTTGTATCTGCCGAAGCAATCGCCGAAGAGCAGCGCAAACTGATAATAGGGCACCTTTACCTTGTAGCCATGGCTCTCCACGGTCAAATAGCGTCCGCGATACTTCTGGTTCCACTTGCGAATATCTTCGTTCAGGCTCCAGTCATCACCGCCCTCGCCATCGAAGAAGAGCAAATACGTCTGCCCACCGTAATTCTTTAATGTTTTATAGACGTCATTGTCCAAGGCGGCTGCGAGACGGCCATTAGGCGTGTTAAGGTCATACCCAAGGTTGTCTATCCTTGTTTTTGCCACAGAATTGAGATTCTTCAAGGCGTTGATGCGCTTGTCCATGTGCTGTTGGTAGATGCTGACCAGCTCGTCGCATACCTCGCCCATGCGAGTATATAGTTTCGATGCCACGAAGTAGGGTGACATAAAGTTTAGGGCGAAATACCTCATGCTGGCAGCCCGTGCTGAAATGGCATCGGCACTGGTGCTTGTGGGCAGGTAATGAGGCGTCTTTCCATCCTGATTGGCGATGGTCTTCTCGTAGAGATCCATGCTGCCAATCTGGCTGTGCTTCAACTCACCTTTATCTAACGATGGATCGGCAACGCCATAGGACGGCAGCGGGAAGAACGGCTGCTTGGGGTCGTAGCCCTCAGCACTGGCGTTGTCATAGTAGAAGTTGTTCCAAGTGTTATACATCTTCCGCTGCACATCACGCATCGTTTCATTGCCACTCTGCAGCATAAAGTTCCCCTGAATATCGACGCCATTGTAGCTGAAAGTCAGTGGTTCTGCTGCGTGGCTGATGCCCACGTCGTCAAAAGCGTAAGGATTCACCTTGTAGCCGTTGATAAACACATGGTTGGAGAGATAGGCGAAATATGAGAAAGGATCTTGACGGCGATAGTTCTTTTGAACTCCCCACACGTTTCTGTAAGCCTCAGCCACGTCATTGCTGTACGTCCATGGATAATAACTGTTCGCGGGGTAGTCCTTCATGATACCTGTAGAGTAGGTGGGCGGGTCGAAAGGACGCATGCCCACGAAGGGGGCCTCGTAGGGTAGCAAGGATGTAGGATGAATCGAAGATTGGCTCTTGAAGCCATATGGTGCTGTCCAGCTCATGTATTTGTTACACTTGAAATAGAGGTCAGCCAGTACATAGGTGGTATCCTTCATGCACTCTTCCTTACTTGAGTTCTCATCCATATATCGCTCATAGGCCGTCTTCAACACCTCGTCGTCCTGGATAATCTTCTCCATGTAGGCGATGGCACTGATATAGTAAGATGTGCTGCCGAGCTTACTCTTGATCTCGTCAAGAACGGGCTGGATGTAATTACCATAGCCCTGCGTGCCGAGGTATTGCTTGAGAAACTCATGCTTTTCGTAGTTAGAGCTCAGGTTGGCATAGCTTGAAGAGTTGGGATACTTCACGGAACCTGAGTTGCACTGGCCCTTGATCTTGGTCTCGTAGAGCAGCTGCAGATGGTTGTTGCTGGGATAGGGATATACAAACAACTTGCTCTCTGGCGCCATGTTGATGCTCTGCATCTGGGCAACCGAGGAAGGAAGCGTCCGGCCATAGACGGGCGTCTTCATCTCCACTTTGACGAACTTGTTCTTCACTTTGGTGGTTCTGGTGTAACCGGTCTCCGTGTTCTGGCTTTCAAGGTTCCAGTAGAGGGTGCCGTTCTTGAAGGACGTCTTGCTGATATCCTGGTTTAAGGCTATGTTAGGTCTTTCCAGGTCACGCTGGTATGACTCTTCCGAATAGTTTTTCTTGTTGAACAGTTTGCCATCCTCACCTGCCGGGAAGGCCACGGCCACATATGGATCAAGGTCGCTGATCAACTCAGGCGGAGTCTCCTCGCTTCCCGTACGGAAGAAGATGAACTTGTCCTGCTGCCACTTGATGCGGGTGTTGTAGAGCGGCTTGCCGTTCTTGTCCACCTTCACGTAGTTGCACCATACTCTCACGCCGTCCTCCACTTCGTAGGCGGAACCGGTGAGGCGAAGGATATAGTAGCAGTCGGGTTTGAGTGTGGGGAGGTTGAGATGGAAGTTAGAACCACGCACCTCGCGGATAGAGACGGGCACCTCCATCTTCTTGAGACTGAAGCCGTGATAGGAGCGATACTGGCCGTAGTAGGAGAAGCCATACCAGTCTTCTTCCAATTGCTTGTTCCATTGCTCGGCCTGTTCGATGGGTGTCCATGTAGAGGCATCAGAGTAGCTATAGCTGACAGGTTGACCGCCAGTGATGGAAGCATTGCTCATCTCGACACTGGTCTCGAAGCTGCTTGTGTTCTTCTTGAAGAAGCTGTATAAGTTCTCCAGATACACATTCTTGTTGAAATAGTTCAGGCTGCTGATCTTCGATTCGCTAATCTCGTAGAGCTTCACGCCCACGTTGCCGATGTTGTTGGTGGTGCCGTCGATGTCGAAGATATAGGTTCGAGAGGCGTTCTGCTTAATCTGGTCCTCTGTATAGCCTCCCTGGCTTGCCAGCCAGCCGCCTGTCGTCGGGTCGTAGAGGCGGTACTGTGCACCCAACGATGCCTGGGTGCTGAACATGGCCCGTTTAGCTTCTGCATTGGTGACTGTGGGCACTTCGTACCAACCCTTTGTTTCTATGGAGTCGATACCGATATTCACGTCGCCGAAGAGGTTGAAGCCGTCCAGGGCGTTGCCCTTGAAGGGCACACAGACCTTTCCGCACTCGAAGTGGAACGTCTTGTTCATATTGACCAAACCACCCAGCAGGCGCAGTTTCACGCGGGCACGGCCTTCAAGCCACGACGGGCTGGGCAGACCGCACTGGAACACGCCGCCGATACCGGCATCAACGATGTCGATCTTCTTGTTGATGAGCTTGCCGAGCTTGATGTGCAGGCCGAACTTGGCAGCCAGATAGGCGTAGAACTGGCCCTGAGCATACCAGCCGTTGCGGCCCATAGCACGACCCAGGTTGACGCAGTAGGCCATGTTGCCGTAGTTGACGAGCGACATGTCGAAGCCCGCAATGGCGCGCAGGCCGCCGTAGAACAGGCCGAGGTCGATGTCGATGAAACCCCACGCCGAGGCGCCCACCATCACACCACCCTTGCAGTCGGCCTTGCCCAGCAGCTCGTTGACGGCTGCCTGGCGCGAGCGCTGCGCCTTGGCCATGTCACCGCCGGTATCCACGCCCTTCGGTGTCACGAAGTCGGTGATCTCCGAATCGATGGGCGGCAGAGCACCGTTGTTGGGCAGTTCGTTGCCGATGCAGATGTAGCCGTCGGCACCGATATCAACGCTTACCACGGCCGACTTGAACTTGATATACTGGAAGTAGCAGCGATTCGACTTGTTGGGTTCGCCGACGTAGAGGTGCCACTTCTGCGGGTTCTTGTTTACACCGTTCTCGCGCCACGTGATCTTCAGAGCCAGCGTGATCTTGGTTTCACCGATGGTCAGATCTTTCTCTTTCTTCTTCTTCTCGGCCTCGTCGGCTTTGGCATCGTTCGAGCTCTTGTTTTTCGCAAAGTCGCTGTCTTTCACCTTGGCGCCCGACTCGTCGTCGTCGGCAAGGGCATCCTTCAGTCCGGCCATCGGTGTTCCTTCAATTAGCTTGTTGGCATATCCCGCCACGTCTTCCTTGAACTTGTCCAGATCCTTTTGGATCACCTCCAGTTCCTGTTTGTATTCCTCTCCCAGTTTCTTCACCTTATCGCCCAGGTCGCCGCCGGACATATCGGTCTCCACCGAGACGTCCAGCGACAGGAAGCGGTCCTTGTCGTCGTTCTGATAGAGCAGCATCATGTCGGCCTTGATCATGCCGGCGATGGCTTTCACGCCGCCCTTGAACATGAAGGTGCTGAGTCGGTTCTTCTTGCGGTTATACACCACCGTCAGATCCAGGTCGGCCGATAGCGTCTCCTTGCCGGCCGAGCTCTCCAGGCCGATACCGAGCGACACGCCGATGGCGCCATACTCGGCCGTGGGCGTGCCGTAGCGGGCCTCCGGGCTGTCGCCGCCCAATCCCTGTCCTTTCGGCTTGCAGTTGAAGTAGAAACCGCCGGATACGCGGTTGATGACCACCGGATCGACACGCATGAGTGAACTGGTGATGTCGCACATGAAATAGCCCCAGCTGAACTTGCGGTCGTCGGCGGTAAGCGTCGTGCCCTCTTCTTTGGCCTCTTCCTGGAGTTTCTCCTCCGATGCTTTGCTGACGGCCCCATCATACTCGAAGAAACCGCCGGTGGCCTTCATGCCGAAGAAGCCGATGATATCGATGTCGAGCAAGCCCTTGTAACCCTTGCTGGTCACGTTGTTCTTGTCGGTGAAGTCGCCCATCTCGAGCTCGCCCTTGAAGTGCAGCACCTTGGCCACGTCGAGGTCCAGTGCCAGCTTCTTGAAGTCGGTGTGGTTGTAGCTCAGGTCCCAGGTGCTTACATCGGTGAAGTCCTTCCATGACAGGTCGCTGACGATGCTGATGCCGCATTCCACGTCAAGGTTGATGCCCTTGATGAGGCCTACCTTGCCGGTGATGTCAAGCGTCAGTTGCTTGTTTTTGTAGTCGGGCTTGAACTCGGTGATGTTGAACTTGAACGGTCCTATCTTCTTGTCGGGCGATGCCAGTGACCACTCGCCGAAGTTCAGGTAGCAGTGTTCGCCCAGCTTCATCTCCTTGGCGGCGTGTAGGTCGGCCCACTTGATGGTCTCTTTCTCCCATTTCTCCTGAGCTTCCTGCCGCTTCTTCTCCAGATTGCCCATCCAGGCATCGTACTTCATGATGAGGTTGTTGGAGGCGGTGAGAGTGACGCCCTCGCGCTTGAAGTTCGATATGTAGAGCTTGGTGAAGTGTACGCCGGGAATACGCGGTTTCAGGGGCAGCTCGGCGGTATATTTTGCTATCTTGTCGTTAATCTCGGTGGCTCCGAAGAGTGCTATCTCACCGCCCATGCAGAACTCGACGTCGGTCTTGGTGGTGCCGTCCTCCTGCTCCTCGGCCGCCAAGGCGATGAATGTCTGTGCCGGGTCGAAGTTCAGGTCGGCCAGGAAGCAGTCCATCTGTAGGCGGTTCTTGTCGATAGACTCTGTGTGGAACAGGTAGGCGTAGCGCATCGTCTCAGTATAGACGCGACGCTTATGTGCTATCTTCTCATACCCATCGCTCGTGGTGGTCGTTGTGGGAGTACTGATGGAGTTGTGGGTACTGGAGGCTGCTGTAGAGCCTTTGCTGCCCTTGCCACTGAGAGTGGGACCAGTGTTTCCTGACGTGGCGTTGCTTGTATTAATTGTATTACTGCCCTTGCCGCCTATGCTGGTTGCCATGGTGCCGGATGCCTTGGTGCCGGATGCTGATGAGCTGCCGTCGCCGGCCTTCACGTAGGTGTAATAGGTCTCGGTCTCGGGCTTGGTTAGACGGCGTATGTCGCACCAGTAGCCTATCTTGCCGTCATCGCCGCTGTCCTTCACGCCGAAGAGTGGGACGCCGAACTTTCCGGCGATGCGACATTTGTCGAAGTTGTTCTGTACGATTTGTACGATGCACGTATCTATGTCGAAGGCCCAACCGCCGGCCTCGCCCGTCTGGGCGTTCATCACGTTGCGGGCGCCGGTGGCGAGGGTGACACCCGAGCCGTCGAAGAGCATATCCTCCACAAAAACTTCGGTTCCCTTGTCGCCTTTACCGAAGACGCCCCATTTGGGGAACTGCAAGGCCACCTTCTTGATGTAGAGTCCTTGCCAGGCGTTCCAGTCGGTCATCGTGTACGAGCCGCAGAGGGCAGGATTGTAGGTGTTGCCCACCTTGCTGATAATCTGGTTGAGCGACGGCATCGCGATGTCGTTGTGCTCGTAGGAGTGGTCATACACCACGTCCTCGCCCACGGTGAACACCCATCCGGGCAGGTCGCGCACTTCGAACGGATCCATGTGTATCTTGCCCATCCAGTCGCCCCAGCCGTTCTCGATGGTGGCGCGGAGCTCGAAATTGGGTTCCACGCCGTCGAGCACCTTGCCGTTCTCCACGCGGTTCAGGTTGGGTACATGCACGGATGCGTGTATGCTCAGCCCGTCGAACGCATCGTTCTCCCAGCGGATAAAGCAGCCGTCGTAGGGGTCCAGTGGCTGACTGGGTGCAAGGAAGGTGAGGTCGAAGTCGCTGTCAGGATCCTTGATGCGGAAGTTGCTGAGCAGTGACAACACACCGTCCTCGGGCAGGAAACGGTCTTTTGACACGCAGAGGCGTGGGGCACCGAACACGAGCAGGTCGTTGCCCAGCACGTCGCTCTTGGGCAGCACGAACTCAGCGATGATGTTCATGCACGCGCCCTTCGGCGAATACATCATGCTGGCAATCTGCAGCGCGAAGTCCTTGGGGAAGTACTGCGACACCTCCTCCGGGAACTCGGTGGGGAAATACACCTCGAACCAGTTGCCCTTCTTCCATTCGTTCCAGCGCTTGCAGCCCTTCTCGAAGTAGCTGTAGTATTTGCCCAATTCGAGGGCTTTGGCCACATCTGTGGCCTCCTCGTTCATGTCCTTGTTCAACGCGGCTTCGTTGTCGGCACCAAGTCCGGCATTGGTCCAGAAGTTGTCCAGGCCCGTCATGCTGAAGATGGAATCGACGGCTGCCTCGGGGGAATAATTTTCGTCATCGCCAATCCACTTCGTCCCGTTGGGGTCGGCATAGGTCTGGCAGAGACCGTCGAAGCATACCAGGTCGGTGTTCACCTTTAAGTCGTTGAACTTCACGGCCACGCGGACATTCATATGCGAGACGCCCTCCCAAATAATCCAGCCGGTGCCCTTCAGCACCTTCGTGTCCTTGTCCTGCTTCACGTCGTCCAGCTCCAGTTCCCAGTCGCTGATGCGTATCTTCGTACCCTTCTTCGGACATTCCTTCACGAGTTCCTTGTTGGTCACCATGCTAGTGTTCAAGCCGCAGGCCCAGTCTATGTTCGCGTGCTCGGCCATCACGAAGTCGACGACGTTGAGCGAGTCGCCCTTCATGCGCAGCGACAGCTTCTTGTCGAGAGGCTCGGCCTTGACGCGCATGACGACGTAGTCGCCGACCTGCACCTTGTCCTTCAGCTTCTCCCACTTGGCCGAGTCCTTGAGCTCCTCGTCGCTTCCCTTCTTGGGCACGAAGGAGTGCTCGAAGAAGGGCTTCTGCGTGGACATCGTCACCTCCTTGGAGTCGGACGAGCGGCCCTTGAAGAGCTGCATGGTGTACTTGAACTGCACGGTGTCGGCCTGCTCGCCGCGTCCGCCGACGTGCCATGCCTTGCGGAAGCCGGCACGGATAGAGTCGCCGACGAACATCTTGCGCAGGGCCAGGCCCGAGAAGATGGGCGAGGTCAGCGTGGGCTGCTCGAAGACGTAGAGCGAGTCCTTGTCGCCCTCGAAGTCGCCCTCCTCGGTCTCTGCGCTGATGTCGACCGAGTCGTCGACGGCCGTCGGGTCGTAGAGGCGGAAGAGCATGATGGGCGAGCGGCCGCCGTTCTCGATGAGCGAGTAGTGGAGCTTGTCGAGGTCGCTGTTGGCGAAGGGGTTGCTGGCCTTCACCTGGAGGGCGAAGATGGCTGGCTGGCCGTCGGCCCCTGTCAGCTCCTTCATCTTGGTGATGTAGGCCGTGGGGATGGTCAGGGTGGGTGTGGTCAGCTTCAGGTTCTCGTATTCGGTGGCGTGGGTCTCGATGGCCACGTCGGGCATCTCGCCGTCGAGGCGGACGATGCGCACGTCGTACTGGAAGGGATACTGCGAGGGGTTGCACTTCAGCGTCGGCATGGTCCAGGCGATTGTGGGCGCATGGATGTCGAGGTTGGCCACGCTGAGCTGGCCCAGCGCGTCATCAGGGTCGACGCCGACCATGGGCTGGGGGGTGATGAACGTGGGCGGCTGGGCGAGGTAGCACACCTGGAAGGAGCAGGTGCCGTTGCTGGGCTCGTTGAGCTGCACGGCCTGCGTCAGCTCGGGGTCCCACTTGTAGCACTGCATCGACATCGTGAACTGTCCCTCGGGCAGCAGTCCGGCGCCGTTGAACTGGTCCCAGAGGCCGTCGCGCATGTAGACGTCGTTCTGGTCGAGATAGGTGAAGAGTTGCTTCATCTCGACGCGGTTGAGCAGCTTCGACTGTCGCGGCTCGAGCACGATGGGCATGCGGGGGATATGGCCGTAGTTGGTGACGACATACGACTCCTGGTCAGGGAACTCCATGTTGATATGGCAGCCGAAGAACAGTCGTTGCTGCTCGTCGGTGTTGTTGGTCACGCGCAGGGTGAAGAAGTTGCCCGGGTCGTCGATGTAGTCGCCGGCCTTCGGGGGCAGGATGGGCTGTACGGGGCGTACGTCGACGCTGACCTCCTGGGCCAGGGCGGGCATCATACAGAGCGCCATCAGCGCCATTGCGATGTATCTTACATGTCGTCTCATATCGTCACTCGTTTTATAGGTCGATTTTGTAAATTTCTTTCTGAATGTTGCGAACTGAATTCGCAACCACACTGATTTTCAGTGTTTTATGTCGTCGCTCGCGGCGAAGCGGTCCTTTTTTCCACGAGAAGCGCCCCTTTTCGATGCGAGAAGCGGTCCTTTTTGCCTCAAAAAGCGCCCATTCTTTAATCATCTCAGACCTTTTGTCCGCTTTTTTCTAACCTTTTCCCTCCCCTCGGGAGGGGTCAGGGCTGGGCTTTTTCGGCGGCAGCAAATTCTTCACTCTTCACACTTCACTCGTCACTCTTCACTTTCCTCTTCAGGTGTAGCAGCGAGAACGTATAGTTGTATCCCAGCGAGAGCGACAGCTCGGTGGTGCCCATCGAGGACCGGTCGGCCGAGATGTTCGTGTCGGAGTACTTATTAAATCCGGCCGAGAATGAGAACTGGTGCACCTTGGCGAGGGTGTAGCCGGCGGAGAGGTCGACACCGACGGAGAGCATGCGCTGCTGGTCGCGGATGTCGTTGTAGCAGAGCGACACCGTCGCCGATGTCGACAGGTTCTTCTCCTTGAGGAACGAGCGGCCCGTCGAGAGCGAGAGCACGTCGCTGGTGTAGCGTGTCTGATAGCCGCGCGACGTCTGGTGGGAGAGCGACGTGGCGACGGTCATCTCCCACGCCTTGATGTCGAGGGCGTGGGAGAGTCCGAGGGCCCACGTGGTGACGTCGCTGACGCCCGTGGCGAAGCGGTTGAGGTCTTCGTTCTGGGTGTAGTTGGCCGAGAGCGACCATACCTGTCCGAAGTGGTCGCCGTCGATGGTGTAGGAGGGCGTCAGGTAGAGTGAGTGCATGATGCGGTTGACGCGCGTGGAGTCGTTGACGTGGGCCTTGCCGTCGGACTGCAGCTGGCGGTAGCCGTTGTAGCCGGCCGCCACGGAGATGTTGTCGCCCACCGGGGACGAGACGGTGGCCGAATAGACGAAGCCGCGGGTGGTGTAGAGCTGGTTGCGGGTGATGTTGTCCTCCTGGCCGGAGAAGTTGACGGCCAGCGACACCTTGCCGAAGAGGCTGGTCGAGGCGTTGATGCCCAGCGACTGGTAGTTGTTCTGCGTGTAGTACAGGCCCATCGTCGTGTAGTCGGGCTGCACCATCTTATAGTAGACTTGAGTTGAGAATCCTTTCAGGTTGAGGTTGGCCGAGATGTCGCCGGCGATGCGCATGAGCGACGTGTAGCGGGCCTCGAAGATCTTGTCCCAGCGGTCGAGCTGGTCGGTGTGGATGCGCTGGGCGCGCTTGTCGCTGGAGAAGGCACTCCAGGCCAGGTTGCCGCGCAGCGACAGCCACTTCGTCACGCCCAGGCCGCCCTTGATGGCCACGGCGACGTTGTCCTGCGGGTTGACGCGCTCCTGCCAGCGGGCGTCGATCGACGAGATCTTGTCGAAGGCGCGCAGCAGGTAGAGGTCGATGAAGTTGAGGCCGGAGCCATAGCCGGCCTTGAAGCCCCAGCCCACGCGCGAATACTGCGGCGTGCGGGCCTTGGGGTCGTCGGGGTCGTCGTTGATGGCGTTGCGCAGCTCGCCGTAGAAGGCGCCGAAGCGCAGGCGCGACGACGTGTACTCGAGTCCGACGCCGTTGAACGACATGTTCATCAGGTAGGGCGACAGGGCCATGTTGGAGCGGCCGAAGTGGCCCCGCCAGTTCTTGTAGGTCGGGTCGATGTGGAAGGAGAAGTGTGGGAACGAGAAGCTCGAATTGTTGTTGGAATAATAGAAGGCAAAGGGCATCGAGATGCCGTAGACCGACACGTTCAGGTTGGCATACACGGAGTTGCCCCACGGCGAGCGGTAGCCCGAGCCCAGCGACGAGTGGTAGTACGTGTTCTGGGTGCCCACGGCACCCGTGATGATGAGCGGGTCGCTCTTCGCGATGGTCGAGATCGTGTTCTGCGTGAGGGTCTGGGAGAAGCCCTCGCCCTGCCCCACGATCAGGAGCAGAGCAAGAGCCATTATTCGTAGAATCCGGGTTTTTCTTTCTATCACGAATTTGAGAATTTGAGAATCGATCCGGGATTTATTTTCTGTCCCGAATTTGAGAATTTGAGAATTGTTCCCGGAACTTTTTTCTGTCCCGAATTTGAGAATTTGAGAATTGTTCCCGGAACTTTTTTCTATCCCGAATTTGAGAATTTGAGAATCGATCCGGGATTTATTTTCTATCACGAATTTGAGAATTTGAGAATTGTTCCCGGAACTTTTTTCTGTCCCGAATTTGAGAATTTGAGAATTGGCTACGCACAGATTTGTGCGCAGATGATTACTCGGACTTATATTGTTTCTTTTCATACGTCTATACCTTAATATTATATATAGCCAAATTCTCAAATTCTCTAATTCGTGACAGAAAAAGAACTTCTCTCATTCGTGACGAACATTGACGGCTTGATCCAATTCTCAAATTCTCTAATTCGTGATAGAAAAAGAAAACTACTTGACGGCTTGAGCCAATTCTCAAATTCTCTAATTCGTGATCAGAAAACTGTTACTTGACGACCTTGCGGACCTTGCCGTCGCTTCCGCGCTGGATGGTCAGGCCCTTCGTCGTCGTAGCATTGACGGCGCGGCCGCCGAGGTCATAGCTCTCCTGTACATTGTTCATTGTACTTTGTACATTGCTGACCCCCGTGGCGACACCCTCGCTCGTCAGGCGATAGGGAGCCTTCAGCGTGCCGAGCATGAGCTGCATGCGGACGGTCTGGTCGACGTCGTACTGCTCGCCCGTCAGCTCGTTGCGCAGGCGGAACGAGATCTCCTCGCCCTGGTTGGCGTGGACGGTGATGAACATGCGGCCGTCGATGCACAGACCCTCGCCGCGGCACTCGCCATCGACAAAGGCGCCGATCGTCCACTGTTCATTGTCCATGGCCCATTGTTCATTGACAACGGCCACCATCGACATGTTGTCGCGGAACGGGCTGGCGTCATACTGCCAGGCCGACTGCGGGCTGACCTTGCGCGGAGCGTTGAAGCGGACGCCGCTGTTGCTGCGGCTGGCAGCGGGGATGTCGGTCTCGGCAGTCCACAGGAAGGACTTCTCGGCACCGGAGTTGTTGTAGTAGAGGTACGACTGCCAGGGCACGAGCGTCGTCAGCGTGCCGGTCCATTCACCGCCGCTATACTCGGCAAAGCCGTTCTCCTTCGACACGATGCGGTCGCCATCGGTGGCCGTGGGGATGGCAGCGCTGATGGCGTGGCTCAGCACGTAGGGGTTGCCGATCCATGTCCAGGCCTTCTGCAGCCGCTGTGGCTTCTCCTTCAGCAGGATCTCGCCGTTCTGCTGGATGCCGGCATCGGCAATGCCGACGGCGGTGGTGGCGTTGAACTTATAGGCCACGCCGGGCTGCAGGCCCTGGTCGTAGAGCTCACCATAGTAGCCGTAGACGGGGTCGTTGGCCATGAGGGCCGACTGCGAGCGCACCTCGTCGACGTAGCGGTTGTCGGTGCCGTCGCCCAGGTGGGCGGCGAAGTCGGCATCGGTCTCAATGGCTCCCCAGAGGGTCTTCCACTGCCAGCCCTTGGTCAGCGTGGTGGGCACGCCGACGTTTATCTCTATGCCGTCACCAACGACGCTGCCCAGATCTGTCGTCCCGTCGGTATAATTCACGACGAGGTTGCCGATGCTGGGATAGTTTGGCGTAACGGTGATGCTGTAAGTGCCGTCGCCGTTATCCTGATGCTCGATGTCGGCAAAGTCTTCCAGACCACCGCCACCGTTAATCCAGGCCTCGAAACCGTTGGGGTCGAACTCGGCATCCTCAGGCTGCGGCGTCAGCGTCAGCGTGTAGCTCTGGCCGACGACCATCGGGTTGGGCAGGGTCGATGCAATCTCGAAGCCGCTGAGGCCCTCGCTGACGATGATCTTGAATGTGCGCTCGACGGTGGTGCGGTGCTGCCCGCCTGCGGCATCCATCAGCTCAGCCAGATAGTCGATGTAGGTTATGGCCATCGTGACAGTTGTCTCGCCGACGGCCTTGGCCGTGGCGGTGACACCGAGGTTGACGGCGGTGTTAGTAGTAGTGTTGGTAATGGTCATATCCACTGTTGCTACATCAGGATTGCTTGATGTCACGGTAGCATTGACACGCGATGCATTGGCAGGGTCGAAGGTGATATTGGCTTTCACCTCCTCAGAGATGTCAACATCACTGCCGGTGTATTTCACCGTGATGTCCTTGGCAAACGTGACGTCCTTGGCCTGGTTTACAGCAGCGAAAGCTTTTTTGTTAGACTCCACGCCCGAACCGTCGTCGGCCACAGCCCACACCTGTCCAAGGCCGGCAGTAGGCAGTGTGACACGACCATCAGCAACGACGATACGGTTGTTGCCAACGAAGTGATAACTCTTATTGGTGGCATCTTCTGGAAGAATTGTAATAATAGAGTTCAGATAGTCGGTCAAGTCGTCGCCGGCATTGACGTAAGCAGTACCAGCCACCAGCGCAATGCTCTCAATGGGCACATTGATGTTGACGGTGATCTGCTGCGTGGCATGCGCCTCAAATGAGGGTGTGCCGTCGGCGTTATAGGTGGTGGTTCCGACCTTGACGGTCATCGTCGTCTGGCCGCCCTTGATGGGCACCCACTCGCTGAGGGTCGCCTCGCCTGTTGCAACCTCCTGCTGGGCGATGTATTCCTCGTTGTCAGAGGTCCATACAATCTCGTCGGTGTGGTTGGTCGGGTTGACCGTGATGGCACTCTCCAGAGCGCTCTTCAGGGCCTCCCAGTCGTTCTTGTTGACGGTGATCTCCGGCGTGTTGACGGTGATGCTGGTGGCGGGCTGGTAGATGAAGACGGTGATGTCGGCCGTGCCGAGGCTCTCGTAGCCTTGGAGCTGCAGCTGGAGGGTAGAGCCCTTTTGGTCGATGTTGGGAGCGAGGGCCTGGAGCGTGTTGCCCGTGACGGACATGTACTGGCCGTCCGACTCCTGGACGGTCCAGAGGTAGTCGTTGTCAGCGACGGAAGCGCCTTCAGGCTGGATGGTCACATAATCTTTCAGGTCGATCGTCTCGCCGACGTTCATCGTGATGCTGCTCGTGTTGAACGAGAAGGCAGCGACACCCTGGCTGACGATGATGTTCATCACGTGGGTCGCCGTGTTGGTTCCGCCGGTGATGTAGTTGGGATAGCTGAGGGTGAACGTCAGTGTGGCTTCACCGGGGCCTTGTATGGTTATTGAGTTTGGCCTGACGGCTCCCATACGTTTCAAGACCTGTACTACAGAGGTGTTACTCGATGTAACATCCATGTTGTAAAGAGTGGCTCCTGTAGGCGTTGTGATGACAGCGCCCTCCGTGTCGGCTGTTCCAAAGATGTCGTTCGTGATGGCAAAGCTCGCATTTGTATATGAATAATATCGTGTGGTCTGCGAGGAAGCATCGAAGGCCGTGGCCCACTGATGGACGGTCACCGTGAGCGTTGCCGAGACATCCGGATTGCTTGCCGACCGGATCACGATATCTCGCGTGCCGGCAGAAACGGCG
The DNA here is from genome assembly GCA_017458195.1 of Prevotella sp. Taxonomy (GTDB): domain Bacteria; phylum Bacteroidota; class Bacteroidia; order Bacteroidales; family Bacteroidaceae; genus Prevotella. The sequence continues at coordinate 678 of JAFTGI010000067.1, read as the reverse complement.
AGGATGGTGTTGTTCTCGATCGTGATGACGCCCTCAGCCTCGCTGGGGGCCAGTTCGAAGGTGACGTCCTGGCTGGCACCGTCGGGCAGGACGGTGATGAGCGACTTGATGTAAGCCGTCAGGTCGTCGCCCACGTTAGCATCGATGGATGTCTGTGAGAGCTCGATGCTCGTGGCGCCCTGCGTCACGTCAATGCGGAGCGTGACGGGCTCGGCGGCCTTGATGACGGGCTCGCCGGGCGTGCCTGCCATAAAGTCGGGATAGCTGAGGTTGAAGGTCAGTGTGGACGTGCCGGCCTTCTTCACAATGGCGTACCACTGGCCAGACCGCGAATCTGGGTAGACTTGGACGACGTTCGGGTCGCTCGACGTCACCTCAAGCTGGTACATGTCCTTGCCGAAGGGCTGGGCCGTGATCATACCAATCTGCGTCCATAGCCCGGTGGTCGGGTCGATGATGCCGAAGATGTCGCCAGTGATGTCGATGTCAGAATCAATATAGGTATAGGTATGACTGTCGCGGTCGGCTGCAAGGGAGGTGGCATAATCGCCGACTCTGGCGGTAATGGTGGCGTAGACTTCAGGATTGCTCACCGAGCGGACGATGATCTCGGCCAGACCCTTACCGACGGCCTTGATGGTGTTGTTCTCAATCGTGACGACGTCTTGGTTAGAGGTG
>JAFTGI010000066.1 GCA_017458195.1 Prevotella sp. | reverse complement strand
GTGTCGAGATTGCTGAGGTCGATGCCCGACTTCAGTGCGCTGTTGTTGCTGGTGCAGGCCATCATCGTGGCCAGCGAGGCAGCTGCAATCATAAGCTTTGCTTTCATAGTTTTTGATGTTAATGATTATAGTTGAGATAATTGTTCTAACTGTTCGGAAAGCTGTTCCCATCGTTCCACCTCGTCGTCAAGCTGCCGCTTCGTGTCGGTGTATTCCATGACGAGGGTCATGTCGCTGGCCTTCGCGGGGTCCATGAACAGCTGGTCGAGCTCTTTCAGGCGCTGCTCCATGCGGCCAATCTTCTTCTCCGATTCCTCGACGGCGCGTTCCGCCTTGCGCAACTGGTTTCGTTGCTGCTTGTAAGAAGACCCACCCCCGGCCCCATTCCCGAGCTCCGCTCGCCTACCCGTAGCCGTTCCCTGTGAGGGCGGGGAGTATCTAGTTTTTCCACTGGCTTTCAGTCCATGAGAGTGACCACTCCCCTCCCTCACAGGGAGGGGCTGGGGGTGGGTCTGCTGGTTCTTCTCTATCCATTCATAGATTCCCCCAATGTGCTCCCTGACCTTGCCGCCACCGAACTCGAAGACCTTGGTGACGAGGCCGTCGAGGAACTCGCGGTCGTGGGAGACGATGATGGCCGTGCCGTCGAAGGCTCGGATGGCCTCCTTGAGCACGTCCTTCGAGGGCATGTCGAGGTGGTTGGTAGGCTCGTCAAGGATGAGCAGGTTGACAGGCTCCAGCAGCAGGCGGATCATGGCCAGACGGCTGCGCTCGCCACCGCTGAGCACCTTCACTTTCTTGTCTGACGCCTCGCCGCCGAACATGAAGGCACCGAGGATGTCGTTGATGCGCAGACGGATCTCGCCACGGGCTACGCGGTCGATAGTGTCGCGCACGGTCAGGCTCTCGTCGAGCAGCTGCGCCTGGTTCTGGGCAAAGTAGCCTATCTGCACGTTGTGGCCCACCTTGAGCATCCCGTCGAAAGGAATCTCGCCCATGATGCACTTCACCAGCGTCGACTTGCCCTCGCCGTTCTTGCCGACGAAGGCCACCTTCTCGCCCCGCTTGATGGTCAGGTTGACATGCTCGAAGACCACGTGGTCGTAGCTTTTTGCCACGTCGTCGCAGATAATCGGATAGTCGCCCGAGCGCAGGCAGGGCGGGAACTTCAGGTGGAGGGCCGAGTTGTCCACCTCGTCCACCTCTATGGGCACGATCTTCTCTAATTGTTTTATCTTCTGCTGCACCTGCACCGCCTTCGTTGCCTGATAGCGGAAGCGCTCGATGAACTGGCGCATCTCCTGAATCTCCTTTTGCTGGTTTTCGTAGGCGCGCTGCTGTTGCTCACGGCGCTCACGACGGAGCACCACGTATTCACTGTATTTGACGCGGTAGTCGATGACCCGTCCGCAAGAGATTTCGAGCGTGCGGCTGGTGACATTGTTGATGAAGGCGCGGTCGTGGCTGACCAGCACCACCGCCCCGCTCCACTGTCCGAGCAGCTGCTCGAGCCACTGGATTGACTCGATGTCGAGGTGGTTCGTGGGCTCGTCGAGCAGCAGCACGTCGGGGCGCTCGAGCAGGATCTTGGCCAGCTCGATGCGCATACGCCAGCCGCCGGAGAACTCGCGCGTGGGCCGCTCCAGGTCGGAGCGCAGGAACCCCAGCCCCATCAGCGTGCGCTCCAGCTCAGCCTCGCGGCTCTCGGCACCCATCATCAGCAGGCGCTCGTGCTCCTGGGTGTAGCGCTCCACGAGCTGCATGTAGCCCTCGCTTTCATAATCGGTGCGCTCGCTCATCTGCCGTTCCAGTCGCTCCACACGCTCCTTCAGCGCCGTCAGCGAGGCAAAAGCCTTCTGGGCCTCCTCGCGCACGGTGGTCTCATCTGAGAGCACCATCACCTGCGGCAGGTAGCCTACGGTTTGGTCCTGCGGCATCGCGACGGTGCCCGCCGTAGGCCGCTGCTGACCGCACAGGATCTTGAGCATCGTCGACTTGCCCGCCCCGTTCTTGCCCACAAGGGCAATGCGGTCGCGGTCGCCCACGACAAAGCTCACGTCGGCGAACAAAGGCTTCACACCAAACTCCACTTTCAGTCCTTCTACCGAAATCATGCGGCAAAGGTACAAAAAAACAAGCGAAGAACAAAGGAAAATCGCATTTTTCTTTTTTTGAAACATAAATGCCCATAAATTTGCTGCTTTGCAAAAAAATTCCTAAATTTGCACACTGAACAATACTCAACTAAATTGAGTAACTATGCATCCAGTACGTAGGATTCTAATCCGCAAACAGCTATCGTAATATGAACAACGACCAGCATAAACAAACTCTGCTCGATGTACTCCGGGAGCAGAAGGCAATGAAGATGAAAGGCAGCATCTATCACAAGACACAGATAGACCTGACCTATAACTCGAACCATATAGAAGGCAGTCGTCTGACGCACGAACAGACGCGATATATCTTTGAGACAAACACCATCTGTGTGACTGCTGACGAGACGCTGAATGTGAACGACATCGTGGAGACCGTCAACCACTTCCGCTGCATCGACCTGATTATTGACAAGGCCGAGGAGCCGCTTTCAGAGGAACTGATCAAGCAGTTGCATGGCATCCTGAAGACGGGAACCAGCGACAGCCGCAAGGACTGGTTTGCCGTTGGCGACTATAAGCGTCTGCCAAATGAGGTGGGCGGTGAACAGACCTGTGAGCCGGAGCGGGTGCAAGAACGCATGCAGCGGCTCTTAGAGTGGTATAATGCAAAGCCGCAGCACACGCTGGAGGACATTCTCGACCTGCACGTCCGCTTCGAGAAGATTCATCCGTTCCAGGACGGCAATGGCCGTGTGGGGCGTCTCATTATGTTCAAGGAATGTCTGCACAATGACATCGTGCCGTTCATCATTACTGACGAGCTGAAAATGTTCTACTATCGCGGTCTTCGAGAATGGGGCCACATCGACGGCTACCTGACCGACACCTGTCTGACGGCACAAGACCAGTATAAGACCGCGCTCGACTATTTCAGAATCAAATACTGACACATATGAATTCAGATAAGCAAATTGCCGCAGCTGCTGCGGATTTCGCAAAGCGCTGGAAAGGCAGAGGATATGAAAGAGGCGAGTCGCAACCTTTTTGGATCGACCTGCTCTCAAATGTGTTTGGCATTGAGACGCCATCCGACGGCTTTATCCGTTTTGAAGACCATCGAATGGTCGATGCTTCCAACTTCATAGACGGTCGCATACCGTCCACCCGTGTGCTGATAGAGCAGAAATCTTTGGGTAAGGACTTGCGAAAAGGCATCCTTCAAAGTGATGGCTCCATGCTCAATCCATTCCAGCAAGCACGTCGTTATGTTGTCAGCCTGCCCGTTTCAGAGCATCCGCGATGGATAGTGACTTGCAACTTCTCTGAGTTCCTTGTCTATGACATGGAGCAACCTAATGGTGAGCCAGAACAAATATTGCTTGAAAACTTAGGGAAAGAGTATTACCGCCTGATGTTCCTTGTGGATGCCAAGAACGAACATCTGTCAAAGGAAATGCAAGTGTCAATGCAAGCGGGAGAAATCGTCGGCAAGATTTATGAGGCTTTGCTGAAACAATATGACGACAACTCGCCAGAAGCCTTGCGCTGGCTGAATATCCTTTGTGTCCGTATCGTGTTCTGTCTGTATGCAGAGGATGCTGAGATTTTCACGCACGACCAGTTCCACGACTACCTTGTGCGCTATGATGCAGAGGATTTACGGAGGGCTTTGCGTGACCTCTTCGATGTGTTGAATACACCGACTGAGAAGCGCAGTAAATATCTGAAAGACGATTTGAAAGCCTTTCCCTATACCAACGGCGGATTGTTTGAAGAACAGATAGAGATACCCCAATTCACTGAGGAACTGAAGCAGACTTTGCTACAGAATGCAAGTCTTGATTTCGACTGGAGCGAGATTTCGCCTACTATCTTCGGTGCCGTCTTTGAGAGTACGCTGAACCCTGAGACCCGTCGCAGCGGTGGCATGCACTACACCAGCATTGCCAACATCCACAAAGTCATTGACCCGCTATTCTTAAATGACCTGCGCCGTGAACTTGACGAGATTTTGGAAGAAAAGGTTGAGCGGCAACGTCAGAAGAAACTCGATGCCTATCAAGACCGCCTGGCCTCACTTACTTTCCTTGACCCCGCTTGCGGTTCCGGTAATTTCCTTACAGAGACATATCTTTCGCTCCGTCGTTTGGAGAACGAGGTCATTCGTGAACGCTATCACGGTCAGTCATTCCTCGGCTTTGAGGAAGTGAATCCTGTCAAGGTAGGCATTCATCAGTTCTACGGCATAGAGATTAACGATTTTGCTGTTACAGTCGCCACGACAGCCCTCTGGATTTCAGAGGCACAGATGCTTCGTGAGACAGAAAAGATTATCCGTCGTGACATCGACTTCTTGCCGTTGAAGTCATATACAAACATTCGTGAGGGCAATGCCCTGCGGATGGATTGGGATGTGATAGAAGTCCCATCGGAGATACCCACAATTCATGCTAATAATGTACATTTGATAATTGAGCCAGAGCCACTAATAGCCAGTGAGCCAGTGGTTGAATATGATGAGATTAATGTTGTGACCAAACATTTCGATGGTAATGTTAGATCTAAGACAAAGAGATACGAGATTCGCTATGATTACATCATAGGCAATCCTCCTTTTGTTGGAGCACGTTGGATGAACAAGGCTCAAAAAGAAGATGTTTTACGCATATTCGGGAAAGACTGGGCTGGTGTTAACGATCTTGACTATGTTGCTTGTTGGTACAGAAAGGCGGCCAACCTAATGACTTGTAGTAAGATGCGGGCCGCTCTCGTGTCAACAAATTCCATCACTCAAGGAAGTGCTGTTGCTAATTTATGGAAACCTTTGATGGAGCAAGGTGTCCATATTGATTTTGCTTGGCAAACGTTTAGATGGGATAGCGAAGCAACACAAAAAGCACATGTGCATTGTGTTATCGTAGGATTCTCAAAGGCAATCAACACTTCCGAAAAAGTCATTTACACAAAAGGTCAACAACAGATACGAGCCAAAAACATAAATGGTTATTTGCTTAATGCGCCAAATGTGTTTATAGAAAAGCGCATGAAACCACTTTGTGGTGTTCCGCAAATCATGTTGGGGGGCCAGCCTCTCGATGATGGAAATCTCACACTTACAATTGATGAAAAAAACGAATTACTTGAAATAGAACCTCAAGCATCAGCCTTCATTCGTCCTTTTATGATGGGAAAAGACTTCATCAATCGGAAGACACGGTATTGCTTATGGCTAAAAGGTGCTAATCCTTCATTGCTACGTAATTGTCCTTTGGTAGTTGAACGTGTGTCTAAGGTTAAGCGTTTCCGTGAAGCCAGCAACCGCATAAGCACTTATAAAGCTGCAGAGGCACCTACCTTGTTTGGCGCTCCCTTTGAATGTAAAAGCACATACGTTGCCATTCCGAAAGTATCATCCGAGAATCGTAAATACATTCCTATCGATTACCTATCTCCAGACATCATTCCTGGCGACAAACTGTTTTGCTTGCAAGGAGGAACACTATATCATTTTGGAATTCTGACTTCAAACGTTCACATGGGTTGGATGAGAGCAGTCTGCGGAAGGCTAAAAAGCGATTATAGTTATTCAAATACTATCGTCTACAATAACTTCCCCTGGCCTACACCAACAGAAGAACAGAAGGCCAAGATAGAACAGACTGCACAGGCAATTCTTGATGCCCGTGCCCTTTATCCAGACTCTTCACTTGCTGACCTTTATGATGAGCTGACTATGCCTGTAGAACTACGCAAAGCCCATCAAGACAACGACCGTGCCGTCATGCAGGCTTACGGTTTCCCAGTGAAGTCCACCTTTACAGAAAGCCAGTGCGTGGCCGAGTTATTCAAGTTGTACAAGGAAAAGACGAAATAGTTTTGTTAATTCGAAATAATTGTTTAATTTTGCAATCAAAATAGGATGAAAGATGACTTATTTGAATCAATTTCACAAAGAGGCAGTGGAGAGGAAACTCCGGAAAATAGAAGAATCTATGAAGTCGCCGATGAACTCCATAGACGCTGCCAACTATATGAAGCGCAACTTCGAAATGGCGAAAGCAATGTAAGCCGTCTTGAGATTGAACAGCGGGTAGCAGAGCAGTATGCCAAAGAGAATGACATTTGGCTACCCATGAGTGATGTGTTTGACCTTGGCGTTCCTGGACCAAGCGGGAACGAGAACGACACATACGTTTCGAATGACATTATCTTCAAAGTGAACAATCTGTTGAATAGTGGCAGCATTCTCAAATTACTGGAGAAAGTAGCCATGCACAACGATTTGTTCTACGATACCGCCTATAACCTTTATGCTTTTACTGGGTTTGACGGCCGAACCGTCATGCCCGTACTTAAACAGCGATTAGTAAAAAATGCCAAGCCAGCCACGACAATTGAAATAGAAACATATATGGCGGCTCTTGGTTTTCATAAAATCAATAGTGAGGGGCGTTTTTCAAACGACAGATATGAGGTATGGGATTTAGTTTCAAGGAACGTCCTGAAAGATGCTGAAGGAGATTTGTTTGTTATTGACGCAGAAATAAGGATCCTTTATAATCCGCTGACGTCTTAAGCGTCGTCGATGACAGAATAAAAGAAATTTGATAAGAAAGTGCCCGTTCTCGAAAGTAATATACCCCTATATTGGTCTCGAGAATGGGCACTTTCTATGTTATGGCAAATGTGTTGCAGCTTACTGTTCTTCCCATTGCAGGACGGCACCGTTGCGGCGGGCGGGATCTGCGCCGGGGAAGTCCATTGAGTAGGGACTGCCGGTGGTGGGCGACTTGCCGATGTAGCGGTGGTTGCGGAGCGAGAGGAGCATGAAGTCGTGGTCGAGGTAGTCCTGCCAGAGGAAGACCTCGGCGTCGGCGGCGTCGGCGGTGAAGCGCACGTCGCCGGGCAGGCCCTCCCCGTAGACTTTTATGTAGCGGCCGTCAAGACATTTAATGGAGACCAAGCCCTTGCCGCGGTCAACCAGCTGAAACTGGGTGCGCTCGCTACGGTCGTCGGCATGCGAGTCGTAGAGTACGCCGTGAGGCAGGCAGACGGCAGGGCGGCCCGTGGCCTTGTTGATGATGCGGAAGGTCTTGCCGTAGGGAATGTTGCGGCCGCGGTCGGCACAGGGCTCCTCGACGGTGAAGTCGTCGAACTCGGCATAGCCGCCGTTCTTGCCGTTGACATTGAAGGCAAAGAGGGCGTGGCGGGAGCCCTGGAAGGTGATGAGCTGATAGGACAGGGGCATCATGCGGCCGAGGGTGTGGAAGGTCTGACCGTCAGTCGAGTAGGCATATTGGGCCTGGTCGTGGTCGTAGTCGCCGATGGAGCGGAGCCAGATTTTCCCGTCGACTAAATCGACGGGCACAGTGACGGTGTCGTTGGTCAACTGCTCGAAGCAGCGCAGCGTCATTGACCCGTCGGCGTCCTTCACGATGCCGATCCATGAGCAGGGGACGTTGATGTTGCCCAGTCCGGCCACGTCGCCGTCCTTGAGGCCCTTCACGCTCAATTCAACTGTTGCTATGCTTCGGGGGCCTATGACGCGCTGTGTCAGCGTATTACGCGCCCACATCAGCTGCTCGGCCGGCATCGTCTGCAGGCGCAGGCGGCCCTTCCTGAGGCTCCACATCCGGTCGTCGGGATTGTGGTTCCACTGCCAAATGCGCCCAAGCCGCGGAGCGTCGAAATTGTCGGAGCGCTGATAAGGAGCGCACGACGGGGCCTCCCCCGGCTTGAACCACGTGCGGGGCGCGCGCCCCAGATTGCCCTCGAGGCCCACCATGGGCCAGCCGTCCTTCCACGTGATGGGCATCAGACAGACGGTGCGGCCGATGGAATGGAAGTCCTGCATGAACAGGGCCCACCACGAGCCGTCCCCGTACTGGACGATGCCGCCCTGATGAGCATTGGTGCAGGCCGTGGCGTCCTGGTCGAGCGGGCCCAACTGAAACTTAGTGCCGTCAGTGCCGATGCGGGGCCTCGTGCCCCGCGGCACCTGCGTCAGCCGTGCGGCGTGGTAGCCGTAGGTCTCGTCGGCCGTGATGACGCGCGTCTCATAAGGTCCCCAGATTGACTTCGAGCGCGAGCAGAGCGTGCGGCCGTTAGGGCTGTAGTCGGTCGAGATGAGATAGTAAGTGCCGTCGATCTTGTACATGTGATGGCCCTCACCCACCCCGTTGCCCTCAGGGATGATCACGCGCTCCGAGCCATCCACGGGGCCGCTCATGTCGGGCTTCAGCTCAGTGCTCTTCACCGTACCATAGCCGTGGATGGCATATATCTTGCCGTCGTCGTCGAACAGCACGCCGAGGTCATAGATGTTGCCCTGCATGTTATGGTGCTCCCAGGGCCCGCGGATGTCTCGGGCAGTGTAACACTGCAGTCCCTTGCCGTTGATGTTCGAGAAGACATAGAACTGCCCGTTGGCATAGCGGATGCAGGGCGCCCAGATGCCCTGCCCGTAGATTTCCTGACGGTTGCGGAGCGCGAAGCGGTCGTCGGTGAAGTCGAAGCGGTCGAAGCAGTAGGCCACGTTCTCCCAGTTGACCAGGTCCTTCGAGTGCAGGATGACCAGTCCGGGCACGGCGTGCATGGTCGTTCCGGCCAGATAGTAGTCGTCGCCCACGCGCAGGATGTCGGGGTCAGAGAACTCATCGTAGAACAGGGGGTTCGTGAATGTGCCATTGCCATTGTCGGCCGTCCACGACTGAGCGGCTGCGGGCATGGCAGAAAGCACCGTGAAGGCGCAGGCCGTCAGCAGTTGTCTCAGCTTCATTTAATCAGAAATTATAAGAGAACCCGAGGGATGAGTATTCCTTAAACTGCCAATAGCCGAGGTCGTCGTCACGCTTGTTCGAATCGTCGAAGCGAGGGAACAGGAAAAGGTTGGCCGATATATACTTCGAGACGCGCAGGGCAAAGGTGTTTTCCCATTCGAGCTCAGCACGATGGAAGCTGGTGAAGGTGTAGAAGCGCGACTTCCACGTGACGTTGTCAGTGATTTTCCATTCCAGCGAGGCGGTCAGCTGCGAACCGAAGTCGAGCAAGTAGTGCTTGTCGAGGTCGATACCATAGCGCGAGGGGAACCAGTCGAACTGATCAACCGTTTCATCATTCTTATTACGGAACTGCCGGCGGTCAACGTAACGATAGTTGACGGCGAGCGGCGACATGTTGATGGTTCCTGTAAGCTTCTTGTTGAGCCATTCCACCTTGTATTCCATACCGAGGCCGATGCTGACATTGAGCGGTGAAAGGAAGTCGGAGTAAGTGCGGATGTCGTTGGCCTTAAAGCCGCGTGAGAACTGCGTGTAGGCGAGAGCCTGCAACGTATAGTACCACTTTTTGGCAGCCTGGAGGCCCACCTTGCCCGTATAGCGGAACAGGTCTTCATTGGACTTGAACTTATGCACCTCATCCGTACGCGAGGTCTGGAAACCGAGTTTCATCTCAAGCTTGTTGTCCCACTTCCACTTCGACTTATTGTCGTAGTTGGCCTCCAGGGTCAGGCTTCCAACGGCCGAATAGTTCGACTCGCCGCCCTTATACCAGTTGCCCGTCACGTAGTTCTGCATGAACTGCAGGTAGCCGTCGCCCTTGTATTTCCAGAACTTGGGCTTCTGCACCTCCACCTCGACAGGCTCAGCCTCGGGCTCAGCCGGCATGGGCTCGGCCTGCTCCACCATCTCGACGCTCTGCACGATGGGCTGCTCGATGATGTCCTGGCGCAGCTGGCCCGACTCCTGCTGCTCCGTCTCCGTCACTTCCACGAGGTCGGGGCGGTTCAGGTAGATGTTCATCAGGGCCTCGTCGACGGCATCACCCGTCTCGTCGGTGTCAGCCTCGTCAATTCTGAGTTGGTTCTGGGCCACGGAATGATAGAACGTCAGCGGCGAGAACAACTTGTAGTACTGCCCGTCGGGCTCTGCGTCTTGCTGTGCGGCGGCATTGCTGAGCGCTGCCATGGCCGCGAATAATAATACGGTCTTTTTCATAACTTCTGCAAAGTTACACATTTATTTCTGAACGGCCAAATATCGAAGGAGAAAATTATTCCATGAGCCGGAAAGAGGCTGAATGCCCCCCTTTGAGAAAAGCGGTGCTTTTCTGCCTCGAAAGCGGTACTTTTCTCATGGAAAAGCGGTACTTTTCTGCCTCGAAAGCGGTACTTTTCTCATGGCGATGCGCTCGACCGCGCGTAAGTTTTCGCAATTTAACGCAAATTATTCGTCAGTGTCGTAAATAATTTGTAACTTTGCACGCTCAATTAAGTATATACGTTAAAAATAAAAATGAACAAAAACACCCTTACCGGCCTCCTTCTGATGGCCGCACTCCTCATTGGCTTCAGCTGGTACAACCAGCCCTCGAAGGAGGAAGTTGAAGCCTACCGCAAACAACAAGACAGCATCGCAGCTGCACAGGCTCTGGCTGAGCAGCAACAGCGAGAAGCCGAAGAAGCCCGTCTGCAGGCTGCCGAGGCTGCCGCCAAGGGCGACACGACGTCGCTGTTTTATGCAGTCCTGAACGGCAACGATGAGCCGATAATGCTGAAGAACGACAAGCTCGAACTGACCTTCCAGACGAAGGGCGGCACGGTCAGCCAGGCCCGCATCCTGGGCTTCAAGGACCGCAACGGCGCCGAGGACGTCACGCTCTTCACGCCCGACGGCCAACTGATGAACTTCCTCATTGCCGGCAAGGACGACAACATCGTGACCCGCGACTTATACTTCACGCCATCGAGCCACACCGACTCGACTCTGACGCTGACGGCTCAGGCTGCCGACGGCGGCGAGATACAATTCCACTACACCCTCGGGCAGGACTATCTGCTCCACATGCAGTTCCAGACCGTAGGCATGAGCCGTCATTTCGCCCCGACCACCAAGACGCTGGCCATCGAGTGGCAGGACTCCTGCCGTCAGCAGGAGAAGGGCTTCATGTTCGAGAACCGCTACGCCACGCTGACCTATAAGAAGCACGACGGCAAGACCGACTACCTGAGCGAGACGAAGGAGAAGGCCCAGACCATCGACGAACAGCTCGACTGGGTGGCCTTCAAGAACCAGTTCTTCTCGGCCGTGCTCATCTCGAAGGACAACTTCCAGCAGGGTGCCCAGCTCAAGAGCACTCCCCAGCAGAAGGGCTCCGGATTCCTGAAGCACTACGATGCCCAGCTCGAGACTGACTTCGACCCCTCCGGCCAGCAGCCCACCGAACTTGAGATGTACATCGGCCCCAACGACTTCCGCCTGCTCCAGCGCGTGGAGAAGGAGAGCCGCTTCGGCAAGGATCTCGACATGGAGCAGCTCGTCTACCTCGGCTGGCCCTTGTTCCGCATCATCAACCGCTGGTTTACCATCTATGTCTTCGACTGGCTCACCAAGCTGGGCTTCTCGATGGGCATCGTCCTGATACTTATCACCTTGCTGCTCAAGGCGATTACCTTCCCCATGGTGAAGAAGAGCTACATGTCGTCGGCCAAGATGCGCGTGCTCAAACCGAAGCTCGACGAGGCTACCAAACAGTACGACAAGCCCGAGGACCAGATGATGAAGCAGCAGGCCATGATGTCGATGTATGCCAAGTACGGCGTCTCGCCCCTCTCAGGCTGTCTGCCCATGCTCATCCAGATGCCCATCTGGATTGCCATGTTCAACTTTGTGCCTAATGCCATACAGCTGCGCGGCGAGTCGTTCCTGTGGATCAACGACCTCTCCACCTACGATCCCATCATCGAGTGGACCAAGCCCATCTGGGGCATCGGCGACCACCTGTCGCTCACCTGCATCCTGTTCTGCGTGGCCAATATCCTCTACAGCTACATGACCATGCGCCAGCAGAAGGACCAGATGGTTGGCCAGCAGGCCGAGCAGATGAAGATGATGCAGTGGATGATGTACCTCATGCCGCTCATGTTCTTCTTCATGTTCAACGACTATTCGTCGGGCCTTAACTTCTATTACTTCATCTCGCTGTTCTTCTCGGCAGCCATCATGTTCATCCTGCGAAAGACCACCAACGACGAGAAACTCCTCGCCCAGCTGGAGCGCAACTACAAGGAGAACCAGAACAACCCCAAGAAGCAGAGCGGGCTCGCCGCCCGTCTGGAGGCCATGCAGAAGCAAGCAGCCGAGATGCAGCGACAGCGCGAAAACCTTAAACGCTAACCCAATATGAACAAAGCATTAACCATCGCCGTTGCAGCTGCCATGATGGCCGCCTGCGGCACTTCAGAAAAGGAAACTGCAGTGAACATCGAGAAGCAGACCATTGCACTTGAGAGCGACCAGATGACTCCGGAGGCCCTGTGGGCCATGAGCCGCATCAGCGCCTACGCCGCATCGCCCGACGGCAGCAAGGTCGTCTTCCAGATGGGCTACTACAGCGTCAAGGAAAACCGTAGCCACCAGGTGCTCTGGATGATGAACGCCGACGGCTCGGAGCAGCGCCAGCTGACCACCGATGCCGAGAACGAAACCGACCCCGCATGGCTCGACGCTGAGACCGTTGCCTTCCTACGCGAAGGCGAGGTGTGGAGCATGAACGCCGACGGCCGTGGCCGCCGCCAGCTCTCCGACACCGAGGGCGCCGTCGAGGGCTTCAAGTTCGCTCCCTCAATGAACCGCGTCATCCTGCTCAAGTCGCTGCCCTTCAACGACGTCATCGAGGCCCGTCCCGAAGACCTGCCACAGTCGACCGGTCGCGTGGTCAACGACCTGATGTACCGCCACTGGGACCACTACGTAGAATCGATTCAGCATCCCTTTGTGGCCGACTTCGACGGCTCTAAGATTGGCGAGCCGACCGACATCCTCGAGGGTGAGCCCTACGAATGCCCCATGGAGCCCTTCGGCGGCATCGAGCAGCTCGACTTCAGCCCCGACGGCGAGCAGATTGCCTACACATGCCGCAAGAAGACGGGCCGCGAATACAGTATCTCAACCGACTCCGACATTTATTTATATACAATAGGTACGCGCGAGACTCGGAATCTCTGCAAGCCCGAAAACTACGTCGCTCCCGACGTCGTCGCTACCAAGACGCTGCGCACGCAGACCGTCAACTCGGAGCAGAACCTGCAGAACAACCCCGGCTACGACCAGAACCCGAAGTTCTCGCCCGACGGCAAGTATGTCGCCTGGACATCGATGGCCCGCGACGGCTATGAGAGCGACCGCCAGCGTCTCTGCTGCTACGACTTAGCCACAGGCGAGAAACAATACCTCACCGAGTCGTTCGACTCCAACGTCGACGACTTCTGCTGGAGCGACGACGACCAGGCACTCATCTACTTCATCGGCGTATGGCACGCCACTGAGAACCTCTATGCCGTCACTAAGAACTTGGAAGTGAAGCAGTTGACAAGCGAATGGGCCGACTTCGGTTCGCTCCAGACGCTCAACAACGGGCGGCAGCTCCTGATGGAGCGCCACAGTTACCTGCAGCCCGCCGACCTCTATGTCGTCACGCCCAACACGAACGAGGAGGACGAGGAGATGAATGTGGCCGAACAGACGCAGATCACCAACGTCAACAAGGAGATCCTCGACCAGCTGGGCAAGCCCACCTGCGACCAACGCTGGGTGCGCACCACCGACGGCCGCGACATGCTCTACTGGATCATCCTGCCCCCAAACTTCGACGCGTCGAAGAAGTACCCCACCCTGCTCTTCTGCGAGGGCGGCCCGAAGAACCCCGTCTCGCAGTTCTGGAGCTACCGCTGGAACTTCTTCATCATGGCTTCGCAAGGCTATGTCATCATCGCCCCTAACCGCCACGGACTGCCCGGCTTCGGTCAGGAGTGGCTTGAGGAAATCTCCGGCGACTGGACCGGCCAGTGCATGCAGGACTACCTCACGGCCATCGACGATGCGGCTGAGAACCTGCCCTACGTCGACCGCGACCGCCTCGGCGCCGTGGGAGCCTCATTCGGCGGTTTCTCCGTCTACTACCTGGCTGGCCATCACGACAAGCGCTTCAAGTGCTTCATCGCTCACGACGGCGCCTTCAACCTCGAGGCCATGTACACCGAAACCGAGGAGAACTGGTTCTCCAACTGGGAGTACGACGATGCCTACTGGAACGTCGACCGCACGGCCAACGCCAGCCGCACCTATATGAATTCGCCCCACCGCTACGTCGGCAAGTGGGACACCCCGATTCTCTGCATCCACGGCGAGAAGGACTATCGCATCAACGCCACACAGGGCATGTCGGCCTTCAACGCCGCCCGCATGCAGGGCGTCGAGGCCCAGCTACTCATCTTCCCCGACGAGAACCACTGGGTGCTCAAGCCCCAGAACGGCATTCTCTGGCAGCGCACCTACTTCGCCTGGCTTGACCGCTGGCTGAAGCAATAAAATCAGACCGGACATATAACAAAGAAACGTTGGTTGTGCAACTGCATGGCCAACGTTTTTTCTATTAGTCAATTTGACAGACACCATGACAATCTGTCGGTCATGCCGACGGCGGCACATGTTTTGTAAGTCCAATAACAGAATAAATAAAGAAAGGAGATAACAACTATGACACTTGAAAAGTTTACAATCAAAGCGCAAGAGACCGTGCAGCAGGCTGTGCTGACGGCCCGGCAGCGTGGCCAACAGTCTATCGAGCCGGTCCACCTGATGAGTGCCTTGCTCTCGAAGGCGCAGGACGTCGCGGGCTTCGTGTTCCAGAAACTGGGCATCAACCCGCAACAGATCGATGCGCTCTGTCAGCAGGAGATGCAGCACCTGGCACGCGTGGAGGGCGGCGAGCCCTACCTCTCTAACGACTCGAACAATGTGCTCATGCGAGCACAGGAACTCTCGCAGGAAATGGGCGACGAATTTGTCTCGTGTGAGCCAATATTATTGGCCCTCCTCATGGTCAACTCCACCGTCAGCCGCATGCTGAAGGATGCGGGCGCCACAGAGCGCGACATGCGCCAGGCCATCCTGGAGCTGCGCCGCGGACAGCGGGTGCAGAGCCAGTCGGCCGAGGACAACTACCAGGCGCTGGAGAAGTATGCCAAGAACCTCGTCGAGCTGGCCCGGGCCGGCAAGCTCGACCCCGTCATCGGGCGCGACGACGAGATTCGCCGGCTGTTGCAGATCCTGAGCCGCCGCACGAAGAACAACCCCATCCTGATCGGCGAACCGGGCACGGGCAAGACGGCCATCGTAGAGGGACTGGCTGGGCGCATCGTGCGCGGCGACGTGCCGGAGAACCTGAAGGACAAGCAGGTGTGGTCGCTCGACATGGGCGCCCTGGTGGCCGGTGCGAAGTATAAGGGTGAGTTTGAGGAGCGCCTGAAAAGCGTCATCAATGAGGTGACCGGTGCCGAGGGCCGCATTGTTCTGTTCATCGACGAGATCCATACGCTCGTCGGGGCAGGTGGCGGCGAAGGCGCCATGGATGCCGCCAACATCCTGAAACCGGCGCTGGCACGCGGTGAGCTGAGGGCCATCGGCGCCACGACGCTGAACGAATATCAGAAGTATTTCGAGAAGGACAAGGCCCTGGAGCGCCGCTTCCAGACTGTGATGGTCGACGAGCCAGACGAGCTCAGTGCCATCTCGATCCTGCGCGGACTGAAGGAGCGCTACGAGAACCACCACAAGGTGCGCATACAGGACGACGCCTGCATCGCCGCCGTGAAGCTGTCGGAGCGCTACATCACCGAGCGGTTCCTGCACGACAAGGCCATCGACCTGATGGATGAGGCCGCCGCCAAGCTGCGCATGGAGCGCGACTCGGTGCCTGAGGAACTCGACGAAATCATCCGCAAGAGGGCCCAACTCGAAATAGAGCGCGAGAGCATCCGCCGCGATACAGGTCCCATAGCCCCCCCTTCAGCCCCCG
>JAFTGI010000065.1 GCA_017458195.1 Prevotella sp. | reverse complement strand
GTCGAGGGCTTCGACATCACCTGCGAGGCCGCCGGGCTGGAGCCCATCACGACCCACTTCGCCGAGACGCTGGCCTCCACCGAGAGCCGCCGCCTGACGTTTGTCATCACCCCGCCCGTCTTCACCGACCAGGACACCGAGTGGACGCTCACCCTCGGCGCCGACGACAACGACGCCAACAACACGGCGACGGCCACCTACGCCTTCCTGAAGAACGTCGTCGTCGAGGAGTTCACCACCGAGCAGTGCGTCAACTGCCCGCGCGTGGCCACCTATCTGCATGCCGCACTGGAGAGCAAGGCCGAATATGACGACCGCGTCTTTGCCGTCTGCCATCATGCCGGCTACTATACCGACTGGCTCACGCAGACCTGGGACGAGGAGCTCACGTGGCTCTACAACGAGGGCGCGTCGCTCTATGCCCCGGCCGTGATGCTCAACCGTCATGCCGAGTTCGACGCTCAGTATAATTACGGTCAGAAGACACCCTGCTTCATCCCCTCGAGCGACGTCGAGCTAGCGCAATACTTCGACTATGAGCTGCAGCGGCCGGCCAACGCCGTCGTGGGACTGACGCTCGACTTCAGCGCCGACAGCTCGCAGGTGACGGCCCGCGTCAGCCTGCTGCGCAACCAGCGCTACCAGGCCGCCCACCCGCATGTGACGGTCTACCTCGTCGAGGACGACATCCGCGCCGAGAACCAGATCGGGGCCGACGGCATCTTTATGCACCAGCACGTCACGCGCGCCACCAACCAGACCTGGGGCGAGCCCGTCGCATGGACTGCCGACAACCGCTTCGACTGCACCGCCACCTTCGACCTGAAACCGTCGTGGGTGCGCGAGAAGATGCACGTCGTCGCCTTCCTGCACAACTACGACGGCGAGGACCACACGGCCATCGACATCGAGAACTCGGCCCGCGTCAGCCTCCTCGGCGGCACGACCGACGGTGTTCCGTCTGTTGCTGTAGTACAGCAACAAACAGGACAGAGCTACGACCTGCAGGGCCGCCGCGCCGACCGTGCCGCCCGCGGCCTCGTCATCGTGCGCCGTGCCGACGGCAGCGTGGTCAAGCAGATGCGCTGACGCAAGCATTTCAGGCCCGCCGATTTGGCGGTCTCGGAAATATTCACTATCTTTGCACGCAGAATCAACGTGCACGAAGTGGAACAACAGGACATCCTATACACCATGGCCCTGACGCGGCTCACGGGCTTCAACTCGCAGACCGCCCTCCATCTCTTTCGGGAGCTGGGGGGTGGTCGTGCTGTTTATGAACATCGGGCGGACATTGCCGACGTCGTGCCGGAGTGCACGCCCCGCACCGTCGAGGCGCTCCGTGACTGGAGCATCGCGCTGGCCCGCACCGAGGAGGAGCTGCGCTTCATGGAGCAGCATCAGATCCGTGCCCTCTGCCTGGGCGATGAGGCCTATCCGCGGCGCCTGGCCGACTGCGACGACGCGCCGCTGGTGCTCTACTATCGCGGCACGTCCGACCTCAACCAGCGCCGCATCCTGAGCATCGTCGGCACCCGCCATGCGACGGTCTACGGGCAGGACCTCGTGCGCCGCTTCCTCAAGCGCCTGCATGAGCTCTGCCCCCAGGTGCTCGTGGTCAGCGGACTGGCCTATGGCATCGACATCTGCGCCCATCGCCAGTCGCTCGACTGCGGCTACGAGACGGTGGGCGTGCTGGCCCACGGGCTCGACATGATCTACCCGACGGCCCACCGCGCGACGGCTGTCAGGATGGCCACGCAGGGCGGTCTGCTGACCGAGTACATGACGGCCACGCAGCCCATCGCCAACAACTTCCGCCAGCGCAACCGCATCGTGGCCGGCATGAGCGACGCCACCGTCGTCGTCGAGTCGGCCTTCAAGGGCGGTTCGCTCATCACGGCCCGCATTGCCCAGGAGTACGGTCGCGACGTCGTGGCCTTCCCCGGTGCCGTGGGTGCCCCATACTCCGAGGGCTGCAACAACCTGATCCGCGACAACCGCGCCGCCCTCATCAGCTCGGCCGACGACTTCATCGCCGTCGCCGGCTGGCAGCCCGACGTCCAGCTGCAGCAGGCCCGCGCCGTGGGCATCGAGCGCACCCTGTTCCCCGACCTGTCGGCCGACGAGCAGGCCGTCGTCAACCTGCTCAGTCAGCAGAACGACCTGCAGCTCAACGTCATCAGCGTCCGCACCAACCAGAGCATCGGCACCGTCACGGCCACGCTCTTCCAGCTCGAGATGAAGGGCCTCGTCAAGCCCCTGGCCGGCGGCACCTACCACCTGCTGCTCTGAGCCTCATTTTTATCTTTTTCTTTCTTCTTTTAGTCCGCACAAAACTAAAAAAAGAAAGAAAATGGCCCTTTTCGAAAGTAATATACCCCTATATTACCTTTGAGAAGGGCCACTTTTCGTATGAAGCACTTATCGGAGGCAGGCGAAAAAAGAGGCTGAAATGGCGCGATTATAATTTTTTTTTGTAATTTTGCACCCGATTATGCTTAGACGAGGTTTCCTGACTATGATGCTGACCGTCGTGGCTGCCGTGCACTGTGCCGCCGCCACGCAGGCCGACTCGCTGTCGCTGCTCAAGGCGCGGGCCGACTCGCTGATGAACAGCGAGCAGTATTCGCAGGCGCTCGAGGCCTACATCGACGTGATGGAGCGCGCCGAGCAGGCCGACAGCCAGAACCTCTACATCGCCTGCATCGGCAACATCTCGAACATCTACGCCGTCTCGGGCGAATATGAGCGCTGCGAGCACTACAACCGGCTGGGCTACGAGGCCGCACTGCGCCAGCGCGACGCCGACCTGGCCGGCAAGTTCCTGATCAACAGCGTCGGCATCCAGTGCTCGATGAACAACGTCGAGAAGGCCCGCGAGCAGCTGCGCCTGATGGACCAGCACCCCCTGATCGACACCG
>JAFTGI010000064.1 GCA_017458195.1 Prevotella sp. | reverse complement strand
GGACTCGAACCTGCACGCCTCGCGGCACACGCACCTGAAACGTGCGCGTCTACCAATTCCGCCACCTGGGCATTTTCAACTTCGGGAGCCTACTCCTGAAGCCGCTCTTTTTGTTCAACGTGTGGAGCGGAAAACGGGACTCGAACCCGCGACCCCGACCTTGGCAAGGTCGTGCTCTACCAACTGAGCTATTTCCGCCTGTTTCATTCCTCTTGCGAGGGCATCTCTCTCGATTGCGGATGCAAAGGTACGACTTTTTTCCGAACTACCAAAACTTTTCGAAGTTTTTTTTCAAAAAAAGTTCTAATCCATCCGATTTTTATAGTCATCTGGCGTAAAACGCCGCAAAATTTCAAGTCTTCCGTCGGCATGAAGCATCGCAATGGAGGGATGGGTGATGCCGTTGAACGTGTTGGTCTTGACGGTGGTGTAGTGAATCATATCCTCGAAGACGACCTCCTCGCCCACCTGCAACTCATGGCTGAATCGCCAGGCTGACATGAAATCGCCGCTCAGGCAGCTGTTGCCTCCCAGCCGATAGACATTGTCGCCGTGCTCGGCGTCGACATGCTCAGCGCCCCGCACCTCAGGGAAGTAGGGCATCTCAAGGCAATCGGGCATGTGGCAGGTGAAGCTCACGTCGAGAATGGCTGTCCGGATGCCCTTGTCCTCCACCACGTCGACCACATGGCTGACCAGGGGCCCTGTCTGCCAGGCGAAGGCGCTGCCAGGCTCGAGTATGATCTTCAGCCACGGGTAGCGCTCGTGGAGGCCCTGCATGAGGCGGATGAGCAGTTCGACGTCGTAGTCTCGGCGCGTCATCAGGTGGCCGCCGCCGAGGTTCAGCCATTTCAGCTGGGGAAACCACCGGGCAAACTTGCCCTCGATGTGCTCAAGCGAGCGCTCCAGCACGTCGGCTCCGCTCTCGCAATGGCAATGGCAATGAAAGCCCTCGATGTCTGAAGGCAGTTGCTCAGGCAATTTGTCGGCCGTCACGCCGAAGCGTGTGCCTGGGGCGCACGGGTTATAGAGGAGCGTCTCGACCTCTGAGTATTCCGGATTGACGCGCAGACCTATTGAGCACTGCCGGGCCCGCGAGCGAAAACGCTTATACTGCGACAGCGAATTGAAGGTCAGGTGGCTCGAGCAGCCGACAATCTCGTCGAACTCCTCGTCGGTATATGCGGGCGAATAGGTATGGGCTGGAGCACCGAACTCATCGACGGCCAGCCGTGCCTCGCTCAGCGAACTGGCGGTCGTCGAGCGGATATACTCGCGGAAAATGGGGAACGTGCGCCACAGGGCAAAGGCCTTGAACGCCAGGATAATCTCAACGTCGGCCCGCCTGGCCACATCGGCAATAAGCTCAAGATTGCGGCGGAGCTTCTTTTCCTCTATAATATAAATAGGTGTAGGCATAGGCAGTCAGTATTCACGCGGCCCGAAGATGGTGGTGCCGATGCGCACCATCGTCGAGGCATGGCGCACGGCCAGGCGATAGTCGTCGCTCATGCCCCAGGAGCGCTCGCAGAAAGCGTCGTCAGCAGCAAAAAAGGTCGACTTAAACTCATCAAACAGGTCGCTGGCCATCTGGAATTCGCGCTCGATGCGGGCTTCGTCGTCAGTGTTCGAGGCCATCATCATCAGACCGCAGATGCGCACATGCTTCATCGTGCGCCACTCGCCGTCGCTGAGC
Organism: Prevotella sp.; assembly: GCA_017458195.1. Lineage (GTDB taxonomy): Bacteria > Bacteroidota > Bacteroidia > Bacteroidales > Bacteroidaceae > Prevotella. The sequence continues at coordinate 2,000 of JAFTGI010000064.1, read as the reverse complement.
AGCTGGCGACAATCGTCAGGCGTCAGTCCGTACTTCGTTGCCTCCTCGGCCAGGTGGAGCTCCAGCAGCACGCGCACCTCTGCCCTGCCCTGCCGCTCGGCCTGACGCTCAATTTCGCGCAAGAGGCGAATCGAGTCGACGGCCTCAATCATCGAGACGTAGGGCACGATCAGCTTCACCTTGTTCGTCTGCAGATGGCCGATGAAGTGCCATTCGATGTCCTTCGGCAGCTGTTCGTGCTTCGTGCGCAGTTCCTGCTCATGGCTCTCGCCGAAGATGCGCTGGCCGTCGGCGTATGCCTCCATCAGCTTCTCAGCGGGATGAAACTTGCTGACGGCTACCAGCCTGACGCCTTCAGGCAGCGAGGCCCGCACCTGTCGCAGATTGCTCTTGACGTCGCTCATTAAGCCTCAAACTCTGGTTTATCGTTCTTCTCCGGCTTCTTATATTCGAAGACATCCATCAGCTGGGTCTCGCTGACCGACGAAATCACGTAGTCGATCATCGTGCCGCCCATCACTTCGTCAATGTTCTTCACGGCGCCGTTCAGCGTGCCTGCCTGGATCAGGTAGTTGACGCTCGAACGCTTCTCCTTCTCCGTCTTCTCGTCGATGGTGATGAACTGCAGCTTTGCCTTATACCAGCGGTCGGCCATCTCCTCGTCGCTGAAGAATATTTCGCCGTAGGGGGCCTTCTTGATGTCCTGCACGGTGAACTCGCCGCTGATGTACGACGACATTTCTTCAATAATCCGTTCCTCGGCCTCGCTGAAGCTCAGCGCGTCGACGGTATATGTTTCTGTCACTTTCTTCTGCAAGCCGTCCTCCATGGTCTTTTCATAGCGGATCTTGCATTCAAACCAGTTAGCTGTTCTGCTTCTCATTGTTAAATATAGATATTATAAATGATGAATCAAATCTCACGGTTCCTCATCATAGTCGTCGCGGTTGATGAGGAAGTCAAGGTCATCCTCCACTTTGATGCCGATGCCACCGTCGCGGTTGACGCTGAGTGCCAGCGGCAGAAACTCGTCGTCGGTGGCCTCCGGCTCGGCTATCGTCACAATGAAGTTCAGCTCCGAGCCCTTCACGTCCTTGAAGCGCATGTCGGTCAGCAGTCCGTCCCTGCGATAGTCGGCCGTCAGGTAGGACAGGAACGAGGCCTTCGAGAACGACTTGCTGAAGAACACGCTGCCGTCGCCGCGCAGGATGGTCAGCGTGATACGGTTGTCAACGTATTTCTGACCAATCTCGTTGGCCACCATCGGCAGACTGTCGACTGCCGCGCGGCTGATCTTCACCTCGTAGGGTTTTCCCGCCCAACTGACCTGCTCGGCAGTCTCCTTCGGCGGCATACTGACGGGCGCACCCGGCTTCTTGGGCACGTATTTCGTCGTGATGATCTCCTCGCTTTGCTTCTTCTCTTTGCAGGCTCCGAGCATCATGATGCCGACAGCCAGCAGTATGGGTATAAGTTTTTTCATATTCAGTCGGCAAAGGTACGAAATTATTCCGACTTGGGCGTCATTTTGCCCAACTTTTATAATACTTTGACTTTTGAACGTATCTTGACGAGCACTATGGCGTACACTCCATGATGCTCTTCGGATCGCTGGCACGCAACGAGCAGCGGGAAGACAGCGACGTAGACATTTGCGTTGAAATGGTGCCAAACCTTTTCAATCATTATGGCTTATCATTATTTCGAGGTTGATACTGACGAAGTCTTTAATATCATTAAGAACGACTTGGAACCATTGAAGAAAGCCGTCGCTTTCTTTAGAGACCAATTGTTTCATTATAACGAGTGATTTTTAGCACACCCTTTTCCTTACATTTGGACAAAAAAATCCCCGAAACCTTTTCGACCTGTACGGTTGAAAACTAATCGTTGAAGTAATATTGCCCCGCATCCTACGTTATTACTGTAAATCATAACAAGTTAATATCGTGGGAAAGTCAAAATTAGAATTCTATGCCAAGATAACGACCTCTGATGGT
>JAFTGI010000004.1 GCA_017458195.1 Prevotella sp. | reverse complement strand
TGCGGTCGCGCTTGGTGAAGCGGCCGGCCAGTCCCTCGGCGGGCGTGGCCAGGACGGAGTAGTTGTGATGATAGCGCTCGCAGAAGTCGTTGATGCGGTCGCGCATGTAGGTCACGATCCTGAGGCCGAGCTCCTGCGCCTCCTCGCTCTCGCCGTGATGCTTTCCGATGAGCGCTACGAGACACTCAGCCAGACCGATGAAGCCGATGCCGAGCGTGCCCTGGTTGATGACGCTCTCGACGGTGTCGTTGGGCCCCAGCTTGTCGGCGCCGATCCAGAGGCTCTTCATCAGCAGGGGGAACTGCTTGACGTAGGCCGTCTTCTGGAACTGGAAGCGCTCGTCGAGCTGCTTGGCGGCCACCTCGAGCATCTGGTCCAGACGGGCGAAGAACTGCCCGATGCGCTGCTCGCGGTCCTCAATCTTCATGCACTCGATGGCCAGCTTGACGATATTGATCGTCGTGAACGAGATGTTGCCGCGGCCGATCGACGTCTTCGGCCCGAAGCGGTTCTCGAACACACGCGTGCGGCAGCCCATCGTGGCCACCTCGTGCAGGTAGCGCTTCGGGTCGTCGGCGCGCCATTCGTCGGTCTGGTTGAACGAGGCGTCGAGGTTCAGGAAGTTGGGGAAGAAGCGCCGTGCCGTCACCTTGCAGGCCAGCTGGTAGAGGTCGAAGTTGCGGTCCTCGGGCAGGTAGTTGACGCCCCGCTTCTTCTTCCAGATCTGGATGGGGAAGATGGCGGTCTCGCCGTTGCCCACGCCCTCGTAGGTGCTGAGCAGGATCTCGCGCATGACGCAGCGGCCCTCGGCCGACGTGTCCGTGCCGTAGTTGATGGAAGAAAAGACCACCTGGTTGCCGCCGCGCGAGTGGATGGTGTTCATGTTGTGGATGAATGCCTCCATGGACTGGTGCACGCGGCTGACGGTCTTGTTCATGGCATGCTGGCGCACGCGGTCGATGCCCTCCAGCCCGTCGAGCGGCTGCTTCAGGTAGTCCATCAGGGGCTCGTCGTAGAGCTGCGAGAAGTCCTGACCATAGAGGTCCTCAAGATATTTCACCTCCTCGATGTATGACAGGCGCACGAAGGGGGCCAGATAGAAGTCGAAGGCCGGGATGGCCTGACCGCCGTGCATCTCGTTCTGGGCGCACTCCAGCGAGATGCAAGCCAGCACCGAGGCCGTCTCGATGCGCTTGGCGGGGCGCGAGGCGCCGTGGCCGGCGATGAAGCCGCAGTTGAGGATGTTGTCTAAGGGGTGCTGCACGCAGGTGAACGACTTCGTGGGGTAGTGGTCCTTGTCGTGGATGTGCAGGTAGTTGTGGCTGACGGCGTCCTTCACCTCGGGCGACAGCAGATAGTCGTCGACGAAGGGCTTGGTGGTCTCCGAGGCGAACTTCATCATCATGCCGGCGGGCGTGTCAGCGTTCATGTTGGCGTTCTCGCGGGTGATGTCGTTCGACTTCACGTTGACGATGTCCAGGAAGATGTCCCTCGTCTTCGCCTTGCGGGCTATTGAGCGCTGGTTGCGGTAGGCGATGTACTTCTGGGCCACGTCCTTGCGGCTCGACTTCATCAGCTCCACCTCCACCAGGTCCTGAATGTCCTCGACGGTCATCTGCGTCTGTCCGCGTTGGGCGATGTGGTCGGTAATCACGTTGAGCAGCCGCTCGTCCTCGCCCTTGTCGGTGTGCATCATGGCCTTGCGGATGGCGGCCATAATCTTCTGTTCGTTGAAGCCGACGATGCGTCCGTCGCGCTTCACTACGGTCTGTATCATAAGTTGATGTTTGTTTTTTAGTTATCTGCGAAATAGATTGCAAAGGTAAGCAATAATTCCCAAAGTTAAACGTTTTGGAAAACTTTTTTAAAGTTAAATAATGTCAAACACTTAAGAATCAGACGTTTGCAAAATTTTTTGGAAAACTTCATTGTTTCACGACTTGCAAAAGTTGACCGTTTTTCCTGCCGTTACGCTGTCCGCAGGCGCATGAGCATCGCTCCGGCAAGGCGCTATCCCATAACGTATTACCGTCGTTGCCGTCGCTTTAACCGAGGCGGTGCTCCTGCGCCGTGAAACTGCCTCCGCAGTGCGAGCCCTCACACATAAAAAAAGCATCGCCAGCCTTGCGGGCCGACGATGCCTAATCGTTATCGTGAAGGACGGGTTAGTCTTCCTTCTTGACGGCGGTGCGCTTCTCCTTGATGCGGGCAGCCTTACCCGTGAGCTTGCGCAGATAGTAGAGCTTGGCGCGACGCACCTTACCCACCTTGTTCACTTCGATGCTCTCAATGTTGGGCGACTCCAGGGGGAAAATACGCTCCACGCCCACGGTGCCAGACATCTTGCGAACGGTGAAGCGCTTCTTCTCCTGATGGCCCGAGATCTTGATCACGACGCCGCGGTAGAGCTGGATGCGCTCCTTTGAACCCTCGATAATTTTGTAAGCGACAGTCACAGTGTCACCAGCCTTGAAGCTGGGGTGCTGTTTGCCGGTTGCAAATGCTTCTTCAGCAACTTTAATTAAATCCATTGTTTTACTTAAAATTAAACGGTTGTTGTATCGTTCAAGCAAGGGCATAACAGGCAACTCTCCAATCTTCCTGCCAGCGACCCAAGCCGAAAAGCGGGTGCAAAGGTACTACTTTTTTTTCATCACCGCAAAAAATCTTTCACTTTTCTGATATTATCATTTATTTTTTTTGTTAAAACAGATGGCGATGTGGATTTTTTTGACTACTTTTGCAATCGTAAAAACCTGTAAGACTATGATCAATAGAAGAATTCTGAACGTGTCGCTGCTGGCTGTAGCCTTTGCGGCAGTGGCATGTAAATCAAGCTATCAGCTGACGAATGTCAGCCGCACGCGCCTCGTCGTCGACGCACGCTACGACGTGCAGCCCGACCAGCAGGCTGAGGCTTTCCTGGCTCCCTACAAACACAAGGTGGACTCGGTGATGGGGCCCGTCGTGGGCATCGCTGCTCACGACATGGCTGCACGCCGGCCGGAGAGCGACCTCTCGAACCTGCTGCCCGACATCCTGATGTGGGCGGCCAAGGACTATGGCGAGAAACCGCAGTTTGCCGTCTACAACGTGGGCGGCATCCGCGCTGCACTGACCAAGGGCATGGTGACCTACGGCGACGTGCTCGACATCGCGCCGTTTGAGAACAAGATTTGCTTCCTCACGCTGACGGGCGACCGCGTCACGGAGCTCTTCGAGCAGATTGCTCATCGGGGCGGCGAGGGCGTCAGCCACGGCGTGGAGCTCACGATCACCGGCGACGGCAAGCTCCGCTCGGCACGCCTCAACGGTCAGCCCATCGACCCGCGCAAGACGTATCGCATCGCGACCATCGACTATCTGGCGCAGGGCAACGACGGCATGCGGGCCTTCCGCGAGCATACGAACCTGAACTCGCCTCAGGAGGCGTCAAACAACACGCGCTTCATCATCATCGACTACTTTAAGGCCCTCTATGAGCAGGGTCTCGAGGTCGATGCGAAGACGGAAGGAAGGATTAGGATTGTGAATTAAGAATTTAGAGTTTAGAATTAAGAATTGTCGCCTTCGGCGATTAAGAGTTTTCTAATTAAGAATTTAGAGTTTAGAATTAAGAATTGTCGCCTTCGGCGATTAAGAGTTTTCTAATTTAGAATTTAGAGTTTAGAATTAAGAATTGTCGCCTTCGGCGATTAAGAATTTTTGAATTAAGAATTATGTTAAAACATACATTGATTATTGTGCTTGCGCTGATGTGCTCCGTCGGCGCATCGGCCAGGAAGCCGAAGACGCTCACCATCCTGCATACCAACGACACGCATTCGTGCATCATGCCACTCAATGCCCACCTGGCCGACACGATGCTGGCCGACCGCGGGGGATTCCTGCGCCGCGTCAGCCTCGTCAAGCAGGAGCGCCGCAAGGACCCTGACCTGCTGCTCTTTGACAGCGGCGACTTTTCGCAGGGCTCTTCCTACTACACGATGTTCAAGGGCGACGTCGAGGTGGGACTGATGAACGAGATGCACTACGACGCCGCCACCATCGGCAACCATGAGTTTGACTTCGGACTGGAGAACATGACGCGCCTGTTCCGCATGGCCAACTTCCCCATCGTCTGCGCCAACTATGATTTCGGCGACACGGAGCTGGCTCAGATCGTGAAGCCTTATGTCATCCTGCAGCGCAAGGGCCTCAAGATCGGGGTCTTCGGACTGGCACCACAGCTCGAGGGGCTGGTCTTCGAGAAGAACTACGGGCCGCTGAAGTACTTGAACCCCAGCGAGGTGGCCCAGCAGATGGTCGACGAGCTGAAGACGAAGCAGAAGTGCGACCTCGTCATCTGCATCAGCCACCTGGGGTGGGAGATCACCGAATTCCCCGACAACCGCGTCATCCAGGAGACGGAGGGCATCGACCTCGTCCTCGGCGGTCACTCGCACACCTACCTCCAGCAGCTCGAGTGGGTCAACGACCGCAAGGGCCGTCCCGTGCCCGTCGACCAGAACGGCAAGCATGCCGCCTTCGTCGGCAAACTGACGCTCACCATGGAGTAGGACATCAAGAAATATTGACTTTTGGCCTTCTTTGACAGGTAGGCCTTAGACAGCAAAGTGGCGCTTCTCGAAGGTAATATAGGGGTATATTACTTTCAAGAAGCGCCACTTTTATCGTTTTTCAGCTCCTCAATTAAAGTCTTGAAGTCTTGGTGTCTTACTCGAAGAAGAAGGTAAGGACAACCATTTTGCTGACAGCCCGGTCGGTGCTCTGGGTGAAGACGCGCTTGTTCACGTCAGTCAGTTCGTCGGCATGCTTCTTGTTGAGCACGTCGGCGAGCGAGAAGCAGAACTTCAGTTCCGGACAGAGCTTGAAGAAAGGCAAGTAGAAGTCGCAGCCGAAGCCCACCTCAGCCATCGTGTCATAGCGCTTCAGCTGCAGGAAGTCCTGATCCTTGCCCGAGAGGTTGATCATCGGGTCGATGCCCGCCAGCAGGTAGGGCCGGTAGTTGTTGAAGCGCTCGGCCGAGATCTTCAGGTCGATGGGCACGGAGATGTAAGTGTTTTTCATGTCCTGCGTCGACTCGCGCGGATGGCCCCCGTCGTTCAGGTCGTCGAGGTCGCGGAAGACGAGGTGCTTCGACCCGAAGTGCATGGCCGGGGCGATGCGCAGGGCGAAGTGCTGGTGCAGACGCATGTCGGCCAGCACGCCGACCGAGAAGCCGGGGTTCCACGTGTCAGCGTCGACGAGCACGGTGCGCTCGCCGATGTCCTCGACGAGCTGTGGCCCGACGTTCTGCAGCTCGATGTCCTGCATGTTCAGGCCGATGCTGATGCCGAAGTGCAGGGGGCGCAGGTCGATGTACGGCTTGTTCTGCACCCGCCGCTGCTGAGCCGCGCCGCAGAGCACTGCCAGGGCGAGGCTGAAGGTAAGTATGAGTCGTCTGTTCATCACTTCTCTAATGATAATAACGCATTTTTTCGCCCGTTATTATATCTGATTTTATTTCGACAATGTATAAATTAAAAAAAAAGATACTCAAAAGTTGGTATTATTCCAGAAAAGTTCGTACCTTTGCATCGCAAAAGTTGAGTATTAACAAACCATTTAAACTAATAAGAATTATGGCATACGTAATTGGTGACGACTGTATCGCATGCGGTACCTGTCAAGGTGAGTGCCCCGTTGAGGCTATCTCTGAGGGCGAAAAGTATTCAATTGATCCCGATCTGTGCACTGAGTGTGGCACCTGCGCAAGCGTTTGCCCCTCTGAGGCCATCAGCCTGGGCTAATCGATTGACATTCAGCTTCATAAACCAAAGCTATTAGGGGTCGTCCGTGAAGGACGGCCCTGTTTTTTTTGTGTCGAAGGAGCTGACATGATTATTTGACGAACACCTTGCGGGCGCCGTGGATGTAGAGGCCGGGGCGCTGCGGACGGGCGGTAAGACGGCGGCCGTCGAGGGTATGCCACTGCGGGGCGGGCTGCACGCTGACCGTGGCCGTGGCGATGGCGTCCGTCTCCACCACGGCCTGCAGCGACAGCGACGCACCTTCGGGCACGGTGAGCGTGACCTCCGGCCCGTCGGCCGTCGCCGTGATGCTGGTGCCGTCGGCGTTCACCTGCGTGACGTCCCATCCCGTCACTCCGTGGCCCCCGCTGCCTTCGGCCGTCAGCGTGAGGTCCTGTCCGGCAAAGAGCTTCCCGTCGAAGGCCGCGCCGCTGAGCGGAATGCCGTTGACGGTGACGGCCATGCCGGCCAGCAGACAGCTGTCCACGTGGGTGTTGACCTCCACCGGCGTCGGCTCGCCCAGTCCGTAGAAGTCGGCCAGGTGGCGGTAGAAGAAGTCGGTGCGGCGCGCCAGCCACTCACGCGCGTTGGCCAGCTGGCTGTCGTAGTCGGGCAGGGCGATGCCTGTCATCTGTGCGCGGTGAAAGGGCATTTCTGTCCTGACAAGCTCGTACATCTGGTCCCAGACGGCCCTGACGCCGCGCTCGTTCAGGAAGTCGCCCATGTAGACGGCGGCGCGGTCGATGAACGCCCGGCGGTAGGCAGCGTCGTCCATCATGTTGCGGAAGAGGAGGGTGCGCTCGGCGCGGTTGGCGCCCCAGTTGAACTGCGGGTCGTAGCCCGGCGTATAGAAATAGTCGAGTGTCGGATAGTCGTGCGGCGTGCCGTTCAGTCCCAGGCAGAAGTCGAGGTCCTTGGCTATGAAGCGCCACCGGCCGTCGGCGGTGCGTGGCCGCCACATGACGAAGTTGTTGGCCGGGAAGTCCAGGTTGTTGAAGTAGAGGTTCATGACCATCAGGTTGGTGAACTCCGTCAGGTCCATCCACCGGGCGTATTCCTCCATCGTGTGTCCCTCCTCACTGTAGAAGGCCTCGAATTCCCTGAAGGCCTGCCAGTCGCCCGCCTTGAGGTCATACCAGTCGGCGATCATGTCGATGTCCTCCAGCCCGCCGTGGTTCGTGTAGATGTTGTCCTCCTGCGACCGCTCGCGGATGTTGAGCATGCCCTTGTAGACGCCGTTCTTGAAGACGAGGGCCGGCTGCCATGCCTGCCAGTCGAGGTCGGCATGCGCAGCCATGGCGCACTGCACGACGGCGTCGCGCATGTAGAGGAAGTAGCAGTCGCTGCCGGCATTGCGGAGCATGAGCGACTTGAAGTCGGTCGTGCCGGGGCGCTGGCCGGGGAAGAACTCATGCTCCAGGCGCTTCGTCCCGAACCGCTTGTTGGCATAGACGATCAGTGTCTTCAGGATGAAGTTCCTTGAACTGGCCCCGCCCACGCGCATCTCGGTCAGCTGGTTCAGGCAGCCGGGGCTGCCGGCCTCGTTGAAGTACTCGATGTTGACGGGCCGGCGCCAGTCGTTGCGCCGGCTCTCGCTGTTGTTGGCCAGGATGCCGATGGCGTCGTCGTACCAGTAGCGCCGGTCGGTCACGAGCGATATGACGGGCAGGGTCATCTCGCGGCCGAGGAAGATGTACGACTGGGTGGTGCTGCGCGGCGACAGCCAGCCCTCGCAGAACGCCTTGGCCCTGAGCGTCGTCGTGCCGTCCACGGTCAGGGGCGACGTGTAGGCCGCGCTGCTGTCGGTCGGCTCGCTGCCGTCGGTCGTGTAGCGGATGACGGTGCCCTCGGGTGCGCTGCCGGGCAGGCTGAGCACGACCCTCAGGACGGTGTCGGCGGTGAGGACGCGGCCCGGCTCGCTGAACGACGGCTCGGGCAGGATGGCGGAGCAGAGGCGGCCGCAGTTGGCGGCGCCCGGCGTCGGGCGCTGCTGGTAGCCCCACCGGCTGCCCGTTTCCGTATCACGTCCGTAGGCCACGTCGGGCGCCGGCTGCTTCCTGAGGCTGACGACCGAGTCGTCGGGCTCGCCCTGGAAGAACAGGTAGACGGAGCCGCCCTTGCCGGAGTCCAGGCGGAAGTCGGCATGCAGTCCCGTGGCGGCCTTGTCGCAGCAGACGAGCACGAAGGCGCCCGGCGCGACGGTGGTCATCGGCGGCAGCTGCCAAGCGGCGTCGGCGTCGGCCGTCGGGCCCAGCCTGTACTTCACCAGGTTGACCGGCGTCGTGCCGCTGTTGTACAGCTCCACCCACGAGTCGGGAAACTCGTTCAGGTCATCCATCACGCAGTCGATGTTCGACTGCATCAGCTCGTTGATCCTCAGCTGGCCCCGCTGCTCGCCGTATTCCGGCTCCATGACCATGCAGACGCGGCGGATGACCACCGTTGCCGGCTGGGCCGTCTGGAGCACGACCCGCAGGACGTGGGGGCGCTTGCGCGGCGTCAGCTCCACGTAGGGCGCCGCCGTGCCGGCCTCCATGTAGTGGACGTCGTTTTCGGCGTCGACATACTGCACCAGGGGCTGCATGCCGCAGGGTGCCGGCCCGTCCAGCTCGAAGACCACGCGGCTGCATCCCGACCAGTCCTCGTCGCGCACGCTGCAGACCATCCCCCCGTAGCGCTCGCTGTGGTAGGTGAGGGTGCCGTCGTCGCCCCTGACGATGCTCTCTGTCGGCCCCCAGCACAGCGTGAACCGGTCGGTGATGTCGACGGTGTCAGCCTCCGCCGGCGCCTGGGCCAGGCAGGCCGTGCCCAGCAGGCACAGCCAACACAGCAGGGCCGCCGCCCTGAGCATTCCGTTGATTCCGTTGCAGTTCATCCCAGTCACAGGCATTTGCTACAAGACTGCATAACGGATGTGCGACATGATGAACTCCGGCAGGTTCGCGGCATGCAGCCAGTACTTCATCGAGATCGGAACGGCCACGCTCTGCTCCTCGACCTTGCAGCCCGTCACTACATGGTCGTCCTCCATGTGCCCTGAGTCAAGATTGCCCACCTTGTCGTATTTCCGCGTCTCATTGCGCTCCCTCAGGATGATGTTGCAGCCCTTGGTGTTAGTGATGGTGAGGGTCTCGTTTTCCGTCCCCTCAAACCTGTAGAAGCCGTCAAAGATGTTGAAGAGTATGCGGTTGTTGCTGTTGCAGGCTGCCAGGAGATTGTTCACCTTCCTCAGGTCGATGGAGTATGAGTTCTTCGTGTTGATGACAAGGTTGCCGTAGAGCCATACGTTATAAGTGCCGTCGTCGCAGAAGATGCCGCGGTTGTCCATCGCACCGGCATGTCCGCTGATGAAGTTGTAGCGGATGATGGTCTTAATGTTCTTGGTGAGGGTGTAGATGGCTCCGCCGTCCAGGAGGGGCACGCACGACAGGCTGTTCCGGTATTCCGGAGTCATGTACAGCTCATTATACTCGACGATGGTCTTTTCTTCAATCACTGCTTCCGTGTTTGACCCGTGCCACTGGCCGGCGCCGATACCCATATAGCCGTAATTGACCAGCTTGTTATAGGCGACGTGGCCGCCCGCATTTTGGCAGATGATGGCGCCTTCGTTGTCGTGGCGGAGGTTGCCGTCCGTGCATTCGTTGAACAATACATGCACATTGCCGCAGACTTTGCAGGAGACGCCACGCCTGTAATAATGCCTCAGCTTGTTGCGCCGGATCAGGATATTATTGCAACCGATGGCGGAGAAGACATGGCTTCGGATATTCTCAAACAGGCAGTCGGAGATGCTGATCCACCCTGCCGTGGCGTTCGTGGCATTGATGAGCGCCTCGTCTTCTGCACCCGAGCAGTTGCCCCTAAACCTGAGGCCAGAGATATTCAGCGCCCTGATGCTCCTGTTGATGGTCAGGAAGTTACGGACATTGCACAGACGGATATTCTCCTGCCTGGAATAAAGCTTGCCGCCTGAGATGTAGGCTACGCCGTTTTCGCCGGGGTAGTTGATCAGCCGGAAGCACGGTTTCAGGATGCGGCTGCTGCTGTAGGTGTTCCTCTTGTTGACCTCTATCGAAGTGTACTTTGCGTCGACCAGTTCTTCGGGCTCCGTGATGATATACTTGTCCGTGCAGGCCGTCACGCGGAACACCTGCGAGAAATAGTCAAGGAAGATCTGGACATACAACTCGGAGCTGTTGTCGGCGTAGAAGGCGGTCAATGCCGCGCCTATCGTGTTCGGGATGCGCATCTTGGCCGGGGTGGCCCCGTCAAGGTCAGTCTTCCAGACGTTGGTGTTTTCAGAGTCATTGGCGGCATTGGCGTTGGTGGTCAGCTCGACGAGCTTCGGCATTTCGTGAATTGGGCCATAAAAGTCAGTAACAAAGACGCCCGAGCCGTTCACCAGCACCGATTTATATACGTCAGCGCCGCTCACGCCGCTGAACTCGAAATAGCCGTTCTTATAGCCTGAGACGGCCGGCTGCAAGGTGCTGCCTATCAGCGTGCTGCCGTTGCCGATGATGTTCAGTTCAACGTCCGTCAGCGTGCCCGACGTCAGGCTGAGCAACCCTTCGCTGAAGAAATAGGTCCCGCCGTCGAATATCGCGTTGATGCATTTCTTGCCGCTGCCGACGGCAGTGTTGATGTCGGTCTGCAATGAGGCGAGTGCGCTCTGTGAATTCACGAAAATATTCTTTGTCTGTGCGGATGTAGCCGTCGATACGGGCAGAGTGGGCTCTGCGATGCTTTCGCTGATGATTTCCTGCCGGATTGTTTCAAACCCAGTGGCAAGAGCAGAGTGTTGCGGGTTCTTCTCCAGGTAGGATGCTATCGTGGGGGAAAGGGTCAGGTTCGAGGCGGCCTCCTGGTTGATTACGGCCTGCAGGACCACCTCACCGGAATCAACAAGGCCTTCTCTCTCAAACAGATTCCAGGCACCGGCCCAGTCTACCACCATATAGCAGTACATCCCTGCAAAACAGCCGGAGCCTGACAGCACTAATACGTCCGAATCAATGTCGTATGCGACAAATCTGTTTGCGTAGGGATCGGCGTTGCCGGAAAGGTATTCGGAAATGAGAACGAGGGAGCGATGTGTCGGATGGTCTTCATTGTGGACATGATAGATCATCAGTTTCTTGTCTGGGCTTTCAAGCTTATTCCAGATATCATCACTGATATACAGTTCTTTGACAAGAATATTGGCATGAGTGGAACCAACAGTGAATACGGGGAGTGTATGGGTAACTGATTCCAACAGCAGGCTGCTCACCCTGAACAGGGTGGCCGTGGCGGGCTGCGACGGGTCAATGCAATTGCCGTATACGGTAATTTTCTTCACTACGGCATCCGTCTCACACACTCTGTTCATCTTTATTAAGGAAGAATTCAGACAAGGGAATTGTATCTGATTGCCGTTTGCATCATAAAGGATGCAATACAGGTTGCTGACATTTGTTGTGGCGGCCCTGAACATGAAGCAGCCGGTAAAGTCACTGACGGTCAGCCGTTCACCGAAGTTCAGGAAAGTGCCTGATGATGCGGTCGCTGTAAGACCGTCCTTTAGTATTTCAATGCCTGCTTCTTGGAGAGACTTGCTGTTTTGTTCGTTTGTCATAATTGGCTATGTTTAAGGGTTAATAATTTGTTTGTTGTTAGTTTGCCCCAGCCGAGCCGCAAGGCTTCGGCTGGGAGCAAGCGGTTGTCAGAAATAAAAGCTGTTATAAGATCATGGATCATGTCAGCCTTTAGTTTTCTTCTTCATAGACCACGCAGTTATCGTCGCGGATGCGAAGGAGAGATCCACTACCTTCTGGGGGTAGGCAAAGACTGAGTGTAGAAGAAATGCCAGTGAGAATGGCCTGTTGGTCAAGAAGATTGCCATTGGCATCTTCAATGGTCACAACAATCGTGGTTGCGTCACTGCTTGGAGTAACCGTCAATGTGTCGGCCGTTCCGTCGCCATGGGAAGTCACCTCGGTATGGCCTTTAGTCATAGTGGTCCCCGACTTGATAACGATGACATAGTCTTTTGTTGAGCGAAGAGCGGAGCTACAAACACCGCGAAAAGAATTACTAGTTTTTTTGACATAATTAATATGGTTTAGTTAATATGGTTTAATAAATATCTCAAGTTTCTGATATTTCTTATCGACTTGCCGCCGAAAGAATGACCATTTGACAATTATTCCTGAATCTACGACTCAGAATGATGAAACTGCGTCGCAGTTTTAGTTTTTTTTGCTGAAGATTCCATAGCTTTAGAAAGTTGTATAAATGTTATTAATTGCGGTTGCAAAAGTAATGTAAAAAGGCAAAATGACAATAAAAAACCGTTGACAAAAGTTGACAATTGCGATTGTCAAGGTTTGTCAACGGATGTCGTAGACCCGATGGAATCAGTGTTTTTTAAAAAGTACGGATAAAATTGTCCATTTCATCGGTACTGCCTGCCCTGCCGGAAATTTTTTTCCACATGCGGGCTCGAGCATGTGAAATGGCACTTACAGTCTTGTTGAGTAGTTCGGCCATATCGCCGATAGGTATGTTCAGCTTCATCAGGTAGCAGAGGCGAAGTTCGTCGGGGGAGAACTTGCCAAGTGATAGAAGTCGACTTGTGAAGTGCGGACAGATTTCGTCAATGCTACTCGCGAGTTCAGCCCATTCGTCGTAGCTGAGCCTATAGGGGGAGTCGGGCATTTGATGGTTAAGTAGTTTGTAAATGCGAGTTGTCCGAAACTGTTCAAGCTTCAGTGCCTCCTGATTGTGGAGATTTTTTAATTCCTGCTGACTGCGATGAAGATTTCTCTCCATTTCCTCACGGAGGATTCTCTCCTGGATGATTTCCAATCCCTTGCGTTGTTGGTATCGGCTGAGAAAGATTAATGCTACAGGAATGGAGCCAATGAGTATAATAGCCAGCAGTATGGAGATAATCGTGGCCTGTTTTTGCTTTTTTGCCAGGTCATCGCGTTCTTTTTTTATTGCGTTAACGTTATATTGTGCATTGACGCGCCTGGTTTCCTCTGTCTGTGATAGGCTGTTGAGGGAATCCATAGCCAGAACAAGCAGGACGTAATACTTATTTGACAATAACAGGTTGCCCTTCGATGTTTCAATCTGAGAAAGAATTCTGAGATATTCAACCTTGGAGCGGACATCGACTAGGGGAAGTATTCTTTCGAAATACCAGCATGCGGAATCAATGTGGTTCTGTCCTAAATGCCAGTAGGCCCAGTTTGCCATGTTCATCGAGTCGTGCGGCATGATACGTGCAGCCTCATCGAACTTCTCAATTTGAATCAGGATGTCACAGAGGTTAGCTCGTGAGAATGGCACAATATTGTCTTTCTGTGACAAATGTTCTGCTAAGGATATTGCTTGTTGATAATAGAAGATGACGCTGTCGATTTTGTTTTCAATGCTACAGACAAAGGCCATGCGATGAGAGGCGTGAGCCATGCGCAGTGTGTCGTGACGTAATTGGGCAACTTCATAACAATTATGATAATAAGTCTTACTATCATTAAGCATGCGCTGTTCAAAGTATGTATCGCCGAGATCCAGGTTTGCCCATCCAATGAGTAGAGAATCTCTCTTCTGTGTTGCTAAATTAAGAGCATGCTTGAAGCAAGCAAGAGCGTTGGGATAGTCGTTTGTGCTTATATAGATCCTGCCTAAGCACAATTGTGACAAGGAGTGAAAGCGGGTCATTTCACGATAACTGTTATAGTATCGGCAGAGGCTGTCGGCCATGGAGAAGTCTTCGTCGCTGAGTTCGTCATCAACATAACGGCGTGTGAGGGCAAGCAACTGGCGATCCATTGCGGCTGCGTGGGAAGCAGTGGTGACTTGAGTGTCGAATAGTGCGAGCAGCGAGTCGGCTGTCTGATAGTCAGCCGCTACGATGGCACTGTCGGCCGCAGCCAATAGTGGGTGCCCGTTCTCACCGAGGAGGGCGAGCATCTCGCGGCGCTGACCGTTAAAGCAGGCGGTGAGCAGCAGAATCAGGAGTATGACGACAGGAGCTTTTGCTTTCATGCGGCAAAGTTACGAAAAAGTGTGAGAAATGCGAAAGGAAAACTTGTTTTTCTTTTCATTTCCGAACGTCAGGAACTTCGGCGGAGCCAATGTAACGAATAAATATGAAGATATGCAAGTCTTAGGACATAAAAAAAGTAGGCTCACCCTTCACGGGATGAGCCTACACGGTGTTGTCGCTCTGCCAAACAGGCGCCGTTACTTCACGGCTTTGCTGAGGGCGTCGACGATATTCTTGATGTCGGCGTCGTTGGGGTCGATCTCCTGAAGCTTCAGGGCCGACTGGAGGGCCGAGCGGTTGTCCTTGTTCTTCACGCTGTAGCGCATCAGGTAGGAATAGGCGTCCCAGAGGCGCTTCTTGTCGGTCTCGTCCTGGTCGGCGCGGGCCGTGACGAGCTCGATGAGGCGCTCGAAGTGCATCTTGGCCTTGCCGGTGAGCTCGGTGTCCATCGAGGCCATGAGGCGGCCGCGCTGCCAGAGGGCATACTCCTCAGCATCGGGGAACTTCGTGGTAAGGTCGGCGTAGGTCTGGTCGGCCTGGAGCATCATCTCGGTCTTGGCGTCGCCGTCGAGGGTGCGTGCAAAGCTGTTCTGCAGGAGTGCCAGTCCGGCGTAGTCGGTGGCCGAGGCGTCGTCCTTGGCGCCGAGGAACTGCTTGTAGCTGTTGATGGCGTTGGGGAAGTCCTTCATGCCCTTGTAGGCGTCGGAGATCGACTTGTAGAGGTCGGCGTCGAGGGTGCGGTCCTCGGCGACCTCCATGGCCTTCTGGAACATGGCGATGGCCTCCTGATACTGCTCGTTGCCGTCGTAGGCTTTGCCGTAGTTCTGATAGTCCATCTCGGAGAGGGTGACGCTGTCCTTGTCGCAGTTGTTGAACAGGTCGTTGGCGTACTTCAGTGCGTCGGTGTAGTTCTCGAGCTCATTGCTGCACATCATGGCGATACGGGTCATGGTGGGGTTCAGCTGGTTCTTCTGCAGACCGGTCTTCACGATGTCGAGTGCCTTGGCATAGTCGCGGCCATGGTAGTTTGACATGGCGTACTCGATGAAGTCCATGCGCGAGAGGTCAGCCGTGGGCACCTTGGCGAAGGCTTCGTTGGCCTTCGAATAGCGCAGCGAGATGTAGTTGATGTGGCCGATCAGGGCGTCGACGGGATAGTCGGGGCGCTGCTGGCGCAGGTCCTCAAGCTTCTGCACAGCGCCGGCGGGGTCGATCTTGCGATAGACCGAGGCGTACTTGCGGTAGGGTGTGGGATCCTTTGGGTCGACGTAGATGGCCTGCTCGTAGTTGAGGGCAGCGGCACCGCCGTCGTCGCCCAGGGCCTCGATGTCGCCGAGGAGGACGTAGGCTGGTGCGCACTTGTTCTTGGCTGCTGCCAGTGCATACTTGGCATAGGTGCGGGCGTTGGCCGTGTCCTCAGCCTCATAGAATGCGCGTCCGAAAGCGACGAGATTCTCGGCGTTCTTCTTGTTTTTACCATAGTAAGCCTTCATCTGCTTGGCAAGGTCAGCGGGCTTGCTCTTGATCAGTGCTTTGACGGCGTCGACATCAGCCTTGGTGCCGTCTTGTGCCATGGCGGCCGTGCCGAAACCCATCAGCAGGGCGCCCATCAGGAAATATTTCATCTGTTTCATAATCTTTCTTTTTTTAAGGTTCTACATCCAGTTAACAATTCTCTCGTTGTATCTATGTTGACGTTTTCCACGTTCAAAGGTTTAAAGATGTCGCCGCAAGGGGGCTCACCTGATGACGACGTCGCGCACCGAATACTCGGCCTGGGCGGGGAACAGTCCGGCGTTGAAGAACACGAGCTGGCCCTTGGGCAGGGTGGAGAAGTTGGCCAGTGCGCGGGCCGTGCCGCTGGAGCGCGGGTCGTCGCAGAGGGCATAGATGGTGCGGATGAGGGGATAGTAGTTGTAAGCGATGTTCCACTGCGAGGGTTTGTAGCAGGTCTCGCGGGTGGCCTCTTCGCCGCGCCCCACCTTCATGACGGTGATGCCGCGGTTGTAGACGAGGTTGGTCGTGTCGCGCTGGTCGTCGAGCCAGATGCTGCCGACGACGCCGATGGCGCTTTTGTTCTTTTCAACATAGCTGACGACCTCGGCGCTGGTCATGGCTGCACGCACGTTGCCGTCGGTCTTGACGGGTCGGCCCTGCATGATGCTGTCGACGACGTAGCGCAGCGTGGCCGACTTGGGGTTGTCGAAGGCGACGTGGATGTCGCCCAGCTTCGACGCGGGATAGAGCTCGTTCCACTTGGTGACGTCGCCGGCCATGATGCTGCGCAGCTGGTCGACGGTAATGAGCGTGTCGGGGTTGTCCTTGTTGACGATAAGAGCGAGTGCGTCGTAAGCCAGGGGATAGGTGCGCACCCGATATTTCATTTGCTGTAGCGAAGATTCTTCGTCGGTGGTCAGTCGGCGCGTGGTGAACACGAGCCAGACTTCCTGGTTCATCAGCTTCTCGATGGCCTCCTGCTCGCTGATGTAGAGCGGATAGATGGAGTCGCGCTTGTTCTGCAGGTTAAAGATGTCGAGCTCCTCGTCGACAATGGGCTGCAGACTCTCGTCGGCCGCGAAGTATCGGGCCGTCTGCTTGTAGGCTATATCAGCATTATTAGGCTTGTTCCCACACGAGGGGAACAAGCCTAAAGTTGCGATAGCCAATCCAATAACGATGTTGTTGAATTGTGTTCTGTTCATAATGTTCGATTACTGGAGTCTGAAGGTAACAGGCACGGTGTACTTCACGCGCACGGCCGAACCATTCTGCTTACCGGGAATCCACTTGGGCATGGACTTCAGCACGCGGATGGCATCCTTGTCGAGTGAGGGATCGACCGACTTGACGACCTTGACGTCGCTGATCGAACCGTCGCGCTCGACGACGAAGGTGGCGATGACGCGTCCCTGGATGCCGTTCTCCTCAGCAACCACGGGGTACTTGATGTTCTTCGAGAGGAACTGCATGAGTGCTGCGTCGCCGCCGGGGAACGAAGGCATCTGCTCCACAACCTCGAAGATCTTAGTCTCCTCGACTGCAGGCGGCACCTCGTCGACCACCTTCTCGTTGACTTTCAGCACGTGCTCGGCCTCGTCGGAGCCCTGGTCGTAGTCGATGGCACCGATGGCAACGTCGCTCTGTGCTACTTCATCCTGTGTCTTGGTCACCTGCTCGGGGGCGTCGTCCTCCATCTCGTAGGCGGTGAACTTCTCTGAGTTCATGACCGTCTCCTCGGCGACGAGCTGCTCCTCGGGCTGCACTTCGTAGACGATTTCGTCTTCCTCCTGCTCCTCGACCTCTTCCTCGATCTGCTCAAGGACCACGTCGGTCTCGTGTTCGGAGGCGGCACGTGCAATGGCATCCTGGACGGCGCCCACGCTGAGGAAGATGGCCACGATGGCAATCAGTCCGGCGATGAGGGCGAGCATGGCCCAGAGGTTGCGCTTGTTAGTGTCCTGACGAATGGTGTAGGCGCCATAAGCCTCGTTCTTACCATCGAAGACGAGGTCAATCCATTGCTGGTCTAATAGATCTATCTTTGACATAGTTCTTTCGGTTTTAATGGTTATTGAATGGCACCGGCCTGAGTGAGAATCTCCATGTCTTTCTCGTTGATCTGGTCGATCACATACTTACCGATACAGCAAATCTGCATCTCGTCGAGAATAGTCACGAGGTTGTCATACGAAGAGTCGTCCATGGGCTTGATGTTGACTGACAGCGTGGGAACCATGTCGGTCTCATCGAAGTCCTTCATCTGCTTGTCTACGCGCTCATACTTACCCTTGTCAAGCTGATTGTTCGAGACAATGTCCACATGTCCTTTCTTGATCATGATCATGGCTCTGTTGTAAATAGAGTCATTGACCTCCTTCATGGCCTTGGGCTGTGCGTCGTACCACAGGTCGAGCTGGTTCTTAGCGTCCATCAGCACCTTGGTGGGACCATGGCGATGGTTCTTCAGCACGTTGCGGATGCCGTCCTTGCCCCACGTGGTCTCCTTGAGGAACTCGGGGTTGCCGAAGTCGTCCTTCTTGTCGACCATATAGTAATAGAGCTTGTCGTTGCCTGCAAGGTAGACAGTGACGGTCAGTTCGGTCTTCGACTTGTCCTTGTCTTCAGATGACATGTTCTCGTCCTTGGCAGGCATGGTGAGGCTCATGGCCTGGGGCTTTGCCAGCGACGTACACAGCATGAAGAAGGTGATCAGAAGCATCATCATATCCACCATCGGCGTGAAGTCGACGCGGACATTCATTTTTTTCTGCTTGCTTTCTTTTTTCTTAGCCATAGTTATTCATCTGCTTTTTTATACTGTGTAAGCAACTTGTAACGGCTCTCGTTGATGTCTTGCAACTCATTGATCACCATCTTCACAGCGCTATAGGGAGTCGACTTGTCGGCCTTGATGCAGATGTCGAGCTTGTTGGCTACGCCGCTCTTGTCGACATCGTCGAGGTCGTTGTACCACTCCTTATAGCCATTCTTCATAGCTTTCACCCACAGCTGGAACTCGCTCATCTTGTCCTCGCGAGCTTCAATACTGTCGGTGGGGATTCCGTTGGCCTTCAGAAGCTTCACCTGTTCCTCGTGGGTCTTGCCCAGGTACTCAGGATAGTTCTTCATCGGGATGCCAAGCTGCGTCTCAGCCAGGAATGCCTTCTTCTGCTCGGCACTCAGCTCGACGCCACGCTCCGTGAGCATAGTCTTCAACGCATTCTCGAGCGTTGAGGTCTTGTCTGTTGCCAGCAGCACGCGTCCCTCGGGGTCGATAGTGATATCGAGGGTGGCAGATGCCGGCACCTTCGCCATGGTCTCCGATGAGGGCGTGACGACCTTGACCACCTCATTCTTCACGAAGTTTGCACTCAGCATGAAGAACGTCAGCAGCAGCACCATCACGTCCGACATGGGGGTCATGTCGATCCAGACGTCGTTTTTCTTAATTTTTATCTTACCCATAGTAGTAAAGTGTTATGTTAGGGTTCGACAAAATTAAGCCTCGTTCGGGTGTGTAGCGTTGTAGGTCTGTGCAAGTGAATAACCAATCTCGTCCAGTGCAAACGAAATCTTGTCGATACGGTTGGTGAAGAAGTTGTACGAGACAACGGCCAGCCATGACGTACCGATACCGAAGGCCGTGTTGATCAGAGCCTCAGAGATACCAGCCGACAGCTCGACGGAGTCACCGCCACCGCCCTGTGCCAGGGCCTGGAACGACTTGATCATACCTACCACAGTACCGAGCAGACCGGTCAGCGTACCCAGCGTGACGATGGTGGCGATGATGGGGAGGTTCATGGTCAGCGTGGGCATCTCAACGGCGATAGCCTCCTCGTGGGCAGCCTGGATGCGGGCAATCTTCACTTCCTTCTTCACGCCCTCGGTGGCATCGGCCTCCTTATAGGCGTTGACGGTAGCGCGGACGACGTTGGCAACCGATCCGCCCTGTGCGTCGCAATCCTTGAGAGCCTGGTCGAAGTTCAGACCCTTCAGGTCAGCCTTAATCTTAGCCAGGAACTTGGCGAGCTTCTCCTTACCGATGCACTTCGACAGAGCGATGACGCGCTCGATAGCCATGAAGATGACGGTGAGCAACAACGTGTGGATCACAGGCACGATGACACCACCTTTGTAGATGGTACCCCAGATGTTGGCGGGCGAGCCGTTGGGGTCGCCACCCTCGAAGTTCGAGGCCTGACCGAAGTTGAAGAAGAAGTTGCAGAATGCGATGATGGCGCAAATGACGATCACCCAAATTGCATCTTTGATACCGATGCTGCTGGTCTTCTTGACAGCAGCTGCTTTCTGATTAGTTGCCATAATTTTTAATTTTTGTTTTTAAGTTATTAAAAAGTTAATTATATGTTTATAGTCTCGGGTTGAGTGTCTGGCTGTCTGCGCGCAGAGAGCCGCATGAAGTGGCCGTCGGACGTGCCGACTGCCATTTTGACCTCGCAAAGATAGCAAATAAATGCGGACTACGGCAGGGATTAACGACTTTTAACGTGCATTTTTAAGATTTTATCCATTCGGGTGCAACATTTTGTCGCTTTTCCGAGTCGGATTATTTCAGTTTTGCCAATGCGTCGCCGATGCGCCGCATGGCCTCGCGGATGTTGTCGTCGCTCGTGGCGTAGCTCATGCGGAAGCACTGCGGGTCGCCGAAGGCGTCGCCGCCGACGGTGGCCACGTGGCCTTCCTCGAGCAGGTACATGGCCAGGTCGGTACTGCTGCCAATGACCGAACCATTGGGCGCAGTGCGGCCGAAGAACGAGGAGCACTTGGGGAACAGGTAGAAGGCGCCCTCCGGCACGTTGACCTCGAGGGCGGGAATCTCGCGGGCCAGCTTGACAATCAGGTCGCGCCGACGCTCGAAGGCCTGGCGCATCTGCTCGACGCACTCCTGGCTCTGGGTGTAGGCGAACTCGGCGGCCTTCTGGCTGACGGAGCAGGGACCGCTGGTGTACTGGCCCTGCAGCTTGTTGCAGCCCTTGACGATCCACTCCGGGGCAGCGATGTAGCCGATGCGCCAGCCCGTCATGGCATAGGCCTTTGAGACGCCGTTGACGATGACCGTGCGCTCCTTCATGCCGGGGAACTGGGCTATCGACTCGTGGTGGCCCACGTAGTTGATGTGCTCATAGATCTCGTCGGCCAGCACGTAGAGGTCGTCGTGGCTGAGGATGACATTTGCGAGTGCGCGCAATTCCTCTTTATTATATACGGAGCCTGTCGGGTTCGAGGGCGAGCAGAGGATCAGCAGGCGTGTGCGCGGGGTGATGGCGGCCTCGAGCTGCTCGGGCGTCATCTTGAAGTTCTGCTCGAAGGTGGCCTCGACGATGACGGGCTCGCCGCCGGCCAGCAGGGCCATCTGCGGATAGCTGACCCAGTAGGGGGCGGGGATGATGACCTCTTCGCCGGGGTTGACCAGCGCCATGACGGTGTTGCAGACGCTCTGCTTGGCGCCGTTGGAGACGAGGATCTCGCTCATCGAGTAGTCGAGGCCGTTCTCGCGCTTCAGCTTGTCGGCGATGGCGCGGCGCAGCTCGGGATAGCCGGGCACGGGCGAATAGCGCGAATAGTTATCGTCGATGGCCTGTTTGGCGGCCTTCTTGATGTGGTCGGGGGTGTTGAAGTCGGGCTCGCCGACGCTCATGTTAATCACGTCGATGCCCTGGGCTTTCATCTCAGAGCTTCGTTGCGACATGGCCAGTGTGGCCGATGGTGCCAGTCGTTGCAGGCGGTTAGACAGTTGTGCCATATTCTTCTAGTTGGATTAAGGTTTTTATAGATTCAACGTGCAAAATTAGCTATTTATTTTGAGATAACCTAAATATCGCCTTATTATTTTTCTTACAGGTGGAGCCAGTGGCCCATGCGCTGCTGCTTGGTCTGGAGGTAGCGCAGGTTGTGCTCGTTGGGCGTCACCTCGATGGGCACGTTCTCGACGATCTCCAGCCCGTAGGCCTCCAGTCCGACGCGCTTCACGGGGTTGTTGGTCATCAGCCGCATCTTGTGCACGCCCAGGTGGCGCAGCATCTGGGCGCCGCAGCCGTAGTCGCGCTCGTCGGGCTTGAAGCCCAGGTGGAGGTTGGCGTCGACGGTGTCGTAGCCCTGCTCCTGCAGCTTGTAGGCGCGGATCTTGTTCATCAGTCCGATGCCGCGGCCCTCCTGCTGCATGTAGATGATGACGCCGCGGCCCTCCTGCTCAACCATCTGCATGGCGCGGTGGAGCTGTTCACCGCAGTCGCAGCGCTGCGAGCCGAGGATGTCGCCGGTCATGCACGACGAATGAACGCGCACGAGCAGGGGCTCGTCGTCCTACCATGTGCCCTTGATGAGGGCCATGTGCTCCAGCCCGTTCGACTTCTGGCGGAAGGGGATGAGGCGGAAATGGCCGTAAGCCGTCGGCATGTCGACCTCCTCGCCGACCTCGATGAGCGACTCCTGCTGCAGGCGGTAGGCGATGAGGTCCTTGATGGTGGTGATCTTCAGTCCGTGAGCCTGGGCAAACACCTGCAGTTCGGGCATGCGGGCCATCGTGCCGTCGTCGTTCATGATCTCCATCAGTGCGCCGGCGGGATAGAGCCCGGCCAGGCGGCAGAGGTCGACGGCGGCCTCGGTGTGGCCCGAGCGGCGGAGCACGCCGTGCTCCTGAGCATAGAGGGGGTTGATGTGGCCCGGCCGGCCGAAAGTCCTGGGTGTCGACGTCGGGTCGGCCAGCGCGCGGATGGTGGCGGCGCGGTCGTGGGCTGAGACGCCCGTGGTGCATCCTTCGAGCTTGTCGACGGTGACGGTGAAGGGTGTGCCGAGCATCGAGGTGTTGTCCTCCACCTGGTGGGGCAGGTCGAGCTCCTTTGCCCTTCCGATGGTGATGGGCACGCAGAGCACGCCGCGTGCTTCCTTGAGCATGAAGTTGACCATCTCGGGGGTGATCTTCTCGGCTGCGCAGATCAGGTCTCCTTCGTTTTCGCGGTCTTCATCGTCGACGACAATCACGAACTTCCCTTGGCGGATGTCCTCCAGAACTTCGGGTATGGTTGATAGTTGTTTCATTTTTTTCTTTTTTCTCGTTATTCCGTTATTTCGGTATTCCGGTATTCCGGTGATTTGCGTTATTGCGTTATTTCGTTGTTCCTTTTTATGATGGCGTCGCTGGTTCGCTCGATGGTCTTCAGGTCGCGGTATAGGCGCAGGCGGAAGCGCAACATGCGGAAATAGAAGAACAGACCGAGAGGCAGAATCAAGCCCGTCAGGGCGTTGAGCCAGCGTCGACGGAAGGGACGCGTGTGGGCGTGGGTGGCCAGCACGGGGTAGTTGTTCAACTGGTGCAGGATGACGGCGTCGCGCGTGTTCGACAGGTCTTCGATGACCGCCTCGAGCTCGTCGCTGATGCGCTGTATGTCCTGGTCGTCGCCCGCCCGGAAGAACACCTTCACGGGGTTGGGCCAGCGCAGCAGCCGGTGCTCCTGGCTATAGACGTTGATGTCGGTGTTGATCTGCATCAGCTTCTGCGTGTCGGCAGCATAGTCGGGGTCGTTGATGATGACCTCCTTGCGCGTGATGTTGCGCTTCTGGCGCAGGCCGAACATGCGCATGAGCAGCAGGCGGTAGGCATCGATGTTGAACACCGTCGAGTCGTTGTTGGCCTTATAGGTGAAGAAAGCGGCCAGCGGGGCCAGCACGGCCGTCGAGATCGACTTGCCGAACCAGACGGTCCAGTTGTCGTCACGGGCCATGCGCATGCCTGAGTTCTCGAAGATGTAGTAGACGATGAAGACGATGACCGAGATGATCACGGGCACGCCCAGTCCGCCCTTGCGGATAATGGCTCCCAAGGGGGCTCCGATGAAGAAGAAGATGATGCACGAGAGGGCCAGCGTGTACTTGCCGATGGCCTCGATGAGGTGGGTGCGCTCGTTGCGGTGCAGGAATTTCGCGTAGTCGGCCTTCATCTGCAGGTCGTTCAGGGCGTTCTGGGCCTGGCGGGCGGCACCTTTCGTGACGTCGCGCTGCTCGTCGCCGCTCATCTGGGCGTAGAGCGAGTCGAGCACGGGCACGTCGGCCTCGGTCAGCCTGGCTATGCGCAGCGAGTCGTCCGTCGTGAGTTGCGGCGGCGACATGACGTAGCTGCGGGCCTCCTCGAAGAACTGTCGGCCGATGCTGTCGTTTGAGGTGCGGATGGAGTCGAGGTCGTGCAGGATCTGTGCGTTCGACTTCGCCTTGGCACTGCTGGCAATGCCGCTGGCGTCGGCCAGGTTGAAGCCCCCGTCGAAGTCGAGCAGGATCTGCTTGTGGGTGAACGTCTCGCGGCGATAGGGCACCTCAGCGGCATTGCCCAGATCCTGCTGGCGCATGTTCTCAAACCATTCGCCGCTCCAGAGCGTCAGCAGCAGGTGCTTCTTCTCGGCCGTCGACTGCAGCATGCCTGAGTCGGCCAGGATGATGGCCTGATCCTCGTAGGAGCCTGACTGGCGATAGATCATCACGCCGTAGAGCCGCCCCGTGTCCATGTCCTTGCGCTGCACGTAGAGGTTGGTGTTGGGCAGCCCGTCGTAGAAGATGCCCTCGGGAATCTCCAGCTCCGGACTTTTCTGCTTCATCGACAGCAGCAGCTGGGCAAACGACTTGTTGGCCTTGGGGCCGATGACGTCCTGGAAATAGAACGACACGCCGGCGATGACAATGACGAACAAGATCAGCGAGCGCATGCACTTCATCAGCGAGATGCCGGCAGCCTTGATGGCCGTCAGCTCCGAGCTCTCGCCCAGGTTGCCGAACGTGATGAGCGACGACAGCAGGATGGCCAGTGGGAAGGCTTGCGGAATGAGCATCAGGCCCATATACCAGAAGAACTGGGCCAGCACGTCGAGCGTCAGGCCCTTGCCGATGAGCTCGTCGACGTAGCGCCACAGGAACTGCATCATCAGCACAAACTGGCAGATGAAGAATGTCCCGACGAACAGCAGCCCGAACTGCTTCGCAATGAATATATCTAATTTCTTTATACGAAACATAAAAATCGGGTGCAAAGGTACAAAAAATAAGTTATAAGTGAGAAGTGAGAGGTGAAAAGTTTTTTGATATATGCAAAATAAATGAGAAGTAAGAAGTGGAAAACCTCTCACTTCTCACTTCTCAACTCTCGCCTCCCTTCAAAGTCCGCTCGACTGGTGAAGCCGGTCCAGGTTGCCGTCCCACAGGCCGTGGAGGTCGTCGATGTCCTCGGCGGGCGCATAGTCGACGACGCAGAGGCATATCTCCTCGGTCAGTTCGCTGCGGCCGATGCGCATCTCCCAGTAGGCCTCGGGGTCGTCCTCGTCGACCCAGCGGAGCTTGATGTGGCTGTTCTTCTGCCGCTCCACGACATTGGCACTCAGCGAGTGGTGCTCGCCCCATGGGTCGCCCCAGGTCAGGGTGATCACGCCGTCGTCCTCCACGACGCGGTCGGCTATCCATCGCTCCAGCCCGTGGTCGGTGCTGATGAGGCTCCACAGAATGTCAGGCTTGCGTGCCGATAGCGGGTATTCCAGGTCTAATCTTTGCTTTTGCATGTTTATGTCGGTTAGTTCTACATTCAGATTGAGGAAATAGATTTCGGGGACAAAAGTACGAATAAAATGCGATAATCTGCTCGGAAATGACGAGTTTTTTAGGCCGGTTTTTATAAAAAATGTTAAGTGTTCTGTTTTTCTTGTTCGTTAATCTTCGTACTTTAATCTTTTTTATTACCTTTGCACCCGCTTAGGCAGAAAGCCTGTTGGCGGGATAGCTCAGCTGGTTAGAGCGCATGATTCATAATCATGAGGTCGCCGGTTCAATCCCGGCTCCCGCTACACAGAAAATTGAAACCGGCCCTCAGAATTCTGGAGGCCGGTTTCCTTTGCTAATAACACTAACTCATTTTATCACAATCTTTTTACCGTTCGTTCTGCTGACGACGTAGATGCCGTGCTTCGTCTGACCATCGGCCATGCGCCGGCCCTGCAGGTCGTAGACCTCATTCTCAATATTCAATTTTCCATTTTCAATCTGAGAAATGCCCGTTGTCTCGTCGCCGAAGCTGATGGCGATGCGGCTGCCTGCACCCTCGGCGGTCAGGTAGGCGCGGTTGGCCTCGACGGTGTTGGTCGAGCCGTCAACCTTGCGGAATCCGAGCTTGTCGTCCTTTAGGGTCAGGATGAAGCTGCCAGCGGGGACAACGGTCTTCGAGAACACGCCGGTCAGGGCGCCCTTGGTGGCTGTCGTGCCCTGCTGCCAGATGGTCTTGGCGCTGAAGGTGTAGCTGCCTTCTTCAGCCACGACGAGCACGGGGACGTTGGCCTCGATGGCCGTCACCTCGGTGGCCTCGGCGGCGTCGCTGCCGGCGGTGTAGCTCAGCGTGTAGACCTTCACGTCGGAGGGGATGGTGGCGTCGAAGGGCAGCACCATCGTGGCGGCACCGGCGCTGGTGACGTTGAGCTCGTAGCCGTAGTCAGCTACGTCGGCCGACATGTACATCAGCGTGCCGAAGCCCAGCTCGTCGGTCGAGGTGCTGTTGGCCTCGCCGTAGGCGTTCTGGCGGCGGGCCCACTCGCTCATCTGGCGGACGTAGGTGGCAGGCTTGCCGTTGTTGACGGCGTAGGCCAGGAACAGCTCATACGAGGGGCGCACCGTGCCGCGGGCATCGCTGCTGATGGCGGTGTGCTCGCCTTCATTATAATTATAAGTGGTGAAGGGCAGGTCAGCCTCGGTATAGGCGAAGGCCCCGCGGTCATTCTTCAAGTTGTATTTGGCCACGTATTCGGCCATCTCCAGAGCCTGGTAAGAGCTGAAGAGGTCGGTGCCCTGACTCTGAGCCATCTGGCAGAAGGTGCCCAGCAGGGTGACGTCGAGCGTGGCGTGGCCCTGGTCGCGGCCGCTCTCCTGGCACTGTGCCAGCAGTTCGTCGCTGTCGGGATCGTCGAAGGTGGCGATGATGGCGTTGGCCTTATTGCCCGTGCCCGTGCCGTTGTCCACATAGTCCAGGGCATAGTCGACGAGCGCCTGGTCGTCGCAGAGCACACCCACGGAGTACATGGCCGTCAGGGCAGCGAGGTCCCAGTTGAGCCAGTAGTGCAGGGCGTTCGAATTGCCGTGGTGAGTCTCCAGGAACTCGTAGGCCAGCTTGGCGAAGGTCTCGCGCATCCAGCTCTTGAACGCTGTGAAGTCGTCGGCCGTCCAACCGCTATAGTCGCGCAGCAGCTCGGCAGCGTTGGCAAACTGATAGGCCTGTATGCAGATGAGATACTCGTTGGGGTCGGGGATGTTGTTGGTATAGCCGTCCAGCCGGAGCACGCCCTTGCATTTCGTTGCCCAGTCGTTCAGGATATTGACGGCAGCCGTGGCAGCGGCGGTGCTGCCCTTCAGCTGATAGCGCAGGGCCAGCTCGTAGGCCAGCTTGGCGTCGGTGGCAGCGTGGGTGTAGTTGGCGTAGTCGCTGTAGGTCGAGCCCCAGTTGGCCTGGTCGAGGCGCTTCAGATACTCCACGGCAGCGGCGGCAGAACCGCCGCTCACAGTTTCAAGTTTTGCATAAGCTGATTTGAAGGGTTCGACGGTGAGGTTAGCCTTTACACGGGCGATGTCGGCAGCGGTGTGCAGCAGGCCCGGATGGGTGAAGTCGCCCTGCACGAAGTCGAGCCAGCCGGCTTTCTTCATGATCAGGTCGCCGTTCGATGCCTTGCGCTCCAGCGTCCAGTCGGGGTCGGTCAGTTTGAACTTAGAGGCGTTCTGCCCCTTGGTGCCGATGACCACGACGATGCCCTCCTCCTTCGTGCCGGGCCACTCGATGGTGATGGTCTCATTGGCGGTGAAGTCGTTGTCGTCAATCTTAATGCGGCCGGTGGTGCCGCTGCTCTTCGTCTCTGAGGCGGCGTAGATGGTCGTGCCGGCGCACGACTCCTGGTTCAGGAAGCCCTTCAAAACGACGCGGTCGTTGGTGACGCGAAGCTTGTTGATGAAAGCACTGGCGGGGTTCGAGCAGTTCTTGAAGGTCACCTTGTCAAGAACGATCTGACCCTCGTTAGCTTTTGAGCCTACGAGATGGCCCACATTGTTCAGGTTGAAGTTCTGGAACGTGACGTTCGTCAGGGCGATGGTGGCCGAGTTCTCATATTTCGTCACGTCATATTCAAACGTATTGTTCTGACCATCGAGCGTGATGGTATAGTCAGAGCCGCCCAGGTTCAGCACGGCGTTGTTCACATTGGCCAGGAACCACATGCCGTTGCGATGGCCCTTGATGGTGATATCGGCCTTCGGCGTGATGGTCAGCGTGGCAGCCTTGTTCCATGTCAGTCGGCTGGTGAGCGTCTGATCGTCATAGACCTCCAGCTCGGCGTCCGTGCCAGCCGAGACGGCGGCGTTGAAGGCCTCGGTCAGGGTGGAGTAGGTGGCACCCGTGGTGACGTTCTTCACCGAAGGCGTCTCAACCGTGGCCACCAGTGTGGGACGGTTGGCGGCATCGTTGGCCTCGTTGTTCGACAGGTAGGAGCGCTTGTTGTTGCTGTTGGTCAGGTTGTCGTTGGTCAGCAAGAGCGTGAAGGTGCCGTCGCTGGCAGCGTTGGCTTTAATCGTGGCCAGAGCCGTGCCCGTGATGGTGTAGGTCACCTTGGCGGGATTGCTGTCAGCCACCTTCGAGCCTTTCAGCAGCGGCTCGTTGGCCGTCCCCTCGGTGGCGCGCAGGTCAACGCCCAGCACCTCCTTCACCTTGGGGTAGATGTCGTCGATGCCCGATGTGGCCGTCCAGTCGTTGACGGGGAGCGACCAGAGGCGCACGGCGTCGACGCCCGACTTGGAGCCGACGGTCAGCGTCAGCACCATCTTCGAGACGTCCTGAAGGTCGCTGACGGTGTACTTCTGCAGTGCAAAGAAGCCCGCTGTCGAGGTCAGCTCGAAGTCGGTGTTGCTTTCGACCGAAGCGTTCTTCACCGTCTGCCAGCTGGTGTTGCCCGCAGCCGTGCGGAAGTTCACGTCGAGCACGGGGCTGTAGGTCACTTCGCCGGCCCGTGCCGTCATGCTGCCGGTCATCATGGCGAGCAGCACTATCGTCATTGTGAATAGTCTTTTCATCATTTTTTTCTTTGTTGTTAAGGTTAGTAATCTTCTTCGTCCTCGTCGTCGTCCCAGACGTTGCGGTTCTGTCGGCGCGAGAGGCCTTTCTCGTTTTCGCCGGCAAATTCGTCCTCCCACACGCTGAAGCGGTCGCTGGCACCGAGCAGGCTGCATGTCGTCTCGATGGCCGTCACGGTGCAGTCGGGACTTTCATAGATGTTCTGTCTTTTCATAATGCTTATCGTTTTTTGGATTATTATTAGTCATCTTCCCAGTCATAGTCACGTCTGCGGGAAAGCGCATCGCCGGTAGCCGTTGTTTCGGACACACCGCTTCCTGTAATCATCAGGCATCCTCCCAGCTTTACGTCAATCATTTCTGCTACGGGCTTTACATATTGCTTTTTCATGTTCTTGTCCTCCTTATTTAATAATAAACTTCTTTCCATTCTTTACGTAGATTCCCTTTCTCTGGATTGAAGATTGAGTATTGAAAATTGAAGATTCAACGCGACGGCCCTGCAGGTCGTAAACCTCATCCTCAATATTCAATTTTCCATTTTCAATATGAGAGACGCCGGCCGGATTGTCGTCAACGTTGATGCTCAGCCGAGCGTCAGCATTGTCGGCAGTCAGATAGGCATGGTTCTTTCCGACGGTCAAGCCTGCAGCTGCCTTATAGAAGCACACTTTCCCATCGATATTATTCAAGATATATTTTCCCTCAATGTTGTCTGCTGTAAAGACAAAGTCAGAAAACACACCCGTCAGTGCACCAACCCGGACCGGGTCAGTACCTGTCGCGGCATCGCCTGACGTGGCTGTCGACACAAACTTGTAGCTACCCTCGGCAGCATTAATCAGTACTGGGGTATTGGCGGGCAGGGTTGCGGTGACTTCCTCTGTCTTCACATAAGACGTCCCTGCCGTGTAGCTCAGCTTGTAGGCCGAGACCCCGCTGGGAATGGTCGATTCGAAGGGCAATACAAACGTAGCGGCGGCAGCTGCACTGACAGTCAGAGGCTCAGCCTGCGTGAGTTTCATGTCGCCACCATTGCCTGAGCGTACCAGGCCGAAGCCTTCGTTCGTTACATCGAAAATGCCCGTTGCCTGAGCTGCAGGCACCTTGACGATGACATTGGTGCCAATGGTGGTGGCACCGGCCCAGTTGATGGTAATCAGGTTGGGCGCCGTGAAATCATTATAGACATTGTTGCTGGCCTTGTCGCCCAGCTTGATGCGCCCGGCAAGGCTGAAGACGGGCTCGCTCTTGCCCTCCCTGTGGCTGATGGTGAAACTACCCTTCAGGCAGATGGCGTCGCTGTTGGTGTTGATGCTGTTGATGAATGCCCCATTGTCGGTCTCGCAGTTGGTGATGGTCACGTCGGTCATCGTCACGAAGCCTTCGGTAGAACTGGTAGCGACACTTTTGTTGGCAAAGACATATCCGTACTTCGTGCCATCGACGCCAAAGCGGAACTTGCTGAAAGTGACGTTCGTGAGGTTCATGACGCCCTTCTTCTCGTTGGCACAGACGGCAGCGAGCTGGCGGTTGTTGTCATTGAAGCCATAGCCCTCGATGGTCATGGCATACTCCGAACTGCCGATGTTGAATGTTGCATTGTCCTGAGCGTTCAGAAACCAGATGTTTCCGCGATTGTGGCTGCCGGCTGCGAGGATGATGCCGCTGACCTTCGGGACGATGCTCAGCGTCTTGCCTGCGGGTACGTCTATTCGGGAGTTTGCCACAGACCCCAGCTTAGGGCGGGTGCCCCAAATCTGAATCTCCAGTTCGGTGGCGGCATTACCCTTGATGGCATCAAAGGCTTCTTTCACGTAGTCGTACGACCCGTCGTTCACGGGGCAATAGATGGGCTTCGACGTGTCGCGATCGGCCCACGCGCAATTAACGCTTCCTGCCATTGCGAGCAGGAGCAAGGAAAATAAATGTAATGTTCTTTTCATTTGTTTTGATATTTAGTTTTTTTTATTATGATACGGATTTTCTCAGTGCCTTACGTGGTCGGGTGAAAATAAAAAAACGGCACTTCTCGAAGGTAATATAGGGGTATATTACTTTCAAGAAGCGCCATTTTGCATGAAAGAAATTTTCGGTAACTACTCAGCACCCCGAAATGAGATAGTCACCAGGACTCGTTAATCTTTCATAAACTTGATTTTGTTTCAAATCCAAACCATTGTTAATGTGTGTTCACTAGGATTGTCATGCCCAGTCCCCACGAAGACAGGCCATA
>JAFTGI010000063.1 GCA_017458195.1 Prevotella sp. | reverse complement strand
TCGGCAACCGCCGGCAACCGTCGGCAAAGCTGTTGGGGACGGCCAGGAGTCCGGGCGGCATGACGATGGTCACGAGGCTGTCGCAGCCGTAGAGCGTCGAGGTGGTGAGCTCGGTGGCCGCCGTGGGCAGGACGATGCTTTTCAGCCGCTTGCGGTTCTGCACCTGCATAAACTGCGCGCAGTCGGCCTCGATGCCGCTGAAGTCAATCGCCAGCAGGTTCTTCATCTGGTCGCGCAGCACGATCTGGTCGTCGCGGTTCAGGCGCCCGCTGACGGTGAGCGAGGTGATGTCGTCGAGCTCGCCTATTTCCTCAATCTCGGCCTGAATCTTCTGGTACAGCGTCCCGGCCTCGTCGAGGTGCACGCTGACGGTCAGCCCCAGTTGGGCGTGGGTGCCGACAGCGGCGGCAGCCGTCAGCAACAATGTTGTTAGCAGTCGTTTCTTCATCGTTTATTTCCCTTATATGAATTTGTTTGCAAAAATAGGGGTTTTCAGATGAAAGGGACTGACATAATCGGAAAAACGGCTGACAAATTCGGAATTTAGCAGTCGATTGTTGAAATCGGGCTTTCAATCAACTGTTTTGCACCCACTCGCGGGCGGTCATGCCGGTGATGGCCTTGAAGGTGCGGAAGAAGGAACGCTCGTTGGCGAAGCCCGACTCAAAGCTGACCTCCGTCAGTTTCATGTCGGGATGCTGGCGCAGCAACTGCTGCGCGTGGCTGATGCGCTGGGTGTTGACGAACTGGCTGAACGTCTGGTTGCGGTTCTGCTTGATGCAGTCGGTGATGTAGCGGGTGTTCGTGCCTAAGGCCGACGCCACGTCGGAGACCTTCAGCTCGGCGTCGCGGAACATCTTCTGCTGGTCCATCAGTTCGCAGATGCGGGCCATCAGGGCACCGTCAGCGTGACGTGCCGGCACCGGCTCATCGTCAGCGACGACGGTGTCATCGTCGGTCACCGGGCGCCGACGCCGCATGAACCATAGCACAACGACGGCCAGGGCCACGAGCCCGACCGCCACGAGCAGCCACGGCCAGGGCAACGAGGCCGGGGAGGCGGTCCCGCCCGGCCCCACAGGGATGAGCCATGCCGACGCTGAGGGCGAGAAATTGTTATGCGTAAGATCTGGCTGCACGACGCCACCGACGATGGCCAAATGACCGTCGGGGGTGAGCACCGGCGTCGCATTGAAACCGCAACCCGGCAGGGGGTCGGTATAGTAGAGCGTGAGAAGGCAGCTGGCTCCCTCGTCCGTCAGGTCAGGGCCGCCGGATTTGCCAAACAGTGGCGAATAGTCGAGGCACATCGCATAGAACCGCAGATGGCGGTCGGCGCCGGTGAGGTAGGCCCGCCTGACGCTGCGGTCGGCCACGATGTAGGGGTAGTAGAAGATGCTGTCGCCCGTGATGGGTGACAGCACGGGGATGGGACTGTCGGTGTGCACCAGCGTGAAGCAGGTGTCGCGCACCAGAGCGATGGCAACCTGGCCCAGGTGATTGGGTGATGAGGAAGGCTGGCTGACGCATAGCAGCGAGGCGTAGATGCCCTGCTGCTCGTCGCCGATGAAGGCGTCGTGGCTGTTGTAGGAATTATAGAAGCTGCACGGACGCCACTGCTGCAGCAAGGGCGGACAGAACGGCTCGCCCTGCAGGCGGTCGACGACGATGCTGTCGTTGTGGCCGCCGCGGTTGTCGATGCTGGTGAAGATGAGGGCGTCGTCCTTGGCTATGCGGAAGATGAAGGGCTCACAGCGCTGGGCGGCCACCTGCTTGATGGAGTCGAAGTGCTGACGGCCGTCGAACAGCTCGATGGCGTCGTTGGCATACCAGTTGCCGCTGATGACGACGCGCCCACCGTCGAGCTCGGCGCCCGCTGCCAGCGCGCGCTTCTGGTCGAGACAGCCGAAGCCGGTGAACGTGTGGGCCACGGGGTCGTACATCTCTGCCTCGAAGCTCTGGCCGATGCCCAGGTTGCGCTCGTGGCCGCCGGCAATGAGCACGCGGCCCGAACTGAGGGGCAGCGCCAGCCCGTCGTCGTGGGTATAGACCGTGCTGACCATGTGCCACTCGTCGTCGGTGTAGTACTCGGCCGTCGGCGTGACGACGAAGCCCGTGGTATGGCCGCCCACCACCGTCAGCTCGCCGCCCGCGCAGAACAGGGCATGGCCGCCGCGGGGCAGGTTCAGGTCGGGCAGCCGCTCGGCCTT
The DNA here is from genome assembly GCA_017458195.1 of Prevotella sp. Taxonomy (GTDB): domain Bacteria; phylum Bacteroidota; class Bacteroidia; order Bacteroidales; family Bacteroidaceae; genus Prevotella. The sequence continues at coordinate 5,812 of JAFTGI010000063.1, read as the reverse complement.
AACCTTCTCGATAGGGCACTGGTTCCTGGCCGATCCCTGCACGGCAAGGAAGGGCAGACAGCAAAGAAGGGGCAGCAGCGGGCGTAGTCTCATCGTTGTTGGATTGGTGCGTACAAAGGTACGAAAAAATCTGCACTTACTATATGTTTTCTGCGAAAAATTTGGACGGTTCGGGGAAAAGCCGTAACTTTGCCGCATGAAATGTAGATGGCTCTGCATCGTGACACTCCTCGCGGCGACCATGACGGCGCGCGGACAGGAGGAGGTGGGCGACCCGACGTTCGTGCCGACCGTGAAGGTGGCGAAGACGTTGGTCGACGGCGACTCTATTCAATATATGGAGATGTCGAACGTCTACGTCTATCCCGAGCCGACGTTCAAGAACAAGCGCCAGCAGCAGGCTTATCTCCGGCTGGTGAAGAACGTGAAGAAGACGCTGCCGCTGGCCAAGGAGGTGAGGCAGATGCTCATCGAGACGGCCGAATATCTGGAGACGCTGCCGACGAAGAAGGAGAAGGACGAGCACATGAAGCGCGTCGAGGCGGCCATCGTGGCGGAATACAAGCCGAAGATGAAGAAGCTGACCTTCTCGCAGGGAAAACTGCTCATCAAGCTCGTCGACCGCGAGTGTAACTCGACGGCCTACGAGGCGATGCAGGCGTTCATCGGGCCCGTGCGATCGGGCATGTGGCAGGCCTTTGCCTGGATGTTCGGCGCCTCGCTGAAGAAGGGCTACGACGCCGAGGGGGTCGACCGACTGACGGAGCGCGTCGTCCTCATGGTCGAGGCTGGCCAGTTGTAGGACATCAAGATTATCGATCCTTCCCTATCGTTGAGATGGTTCTTCTCAAGTCAAGAAACGGTGCTTCTCGAAAGTAATATAGGGGTATATTACCTTCGAGAAACACCGTTTTTTTATCAAAGTGAAGTTAATTTGCCTGCAAAGAACCGCAGTTTCTGCAACCCGTTTTTTTCGGATTGAGCCTTTTTTATTGACCGGCAATGGCGGCTACGATGGCGGTTACGTCGGCAATGGTCACCTGGCCGTCGTCGTTGGCATCGGCAAGGTCGGCGCGGAAGGTCTCCGAGGTGGGCAGGCCCAGCAGGTAGTTGACCACGTCGAGGGCATCGGCAATGTCCGTCACGCCGTCGGCGTTGGCGTCGCCCAGCTCGATGATAGCGGAGAAATAACTCCAGGGCCTCTTGTTGGCGTAAAGGCTCTTGGTGCCTCTGGGCACGATGAGCACAGCCTGTCGGATAGGTACTTCAGAGATATTCGTACTGGTTGGAATATCCTCCGTCCATGCCACCTTCACAGTTTTTAGGTTGGATAAGTAGTAGAAGCTACTGTTTGCTAAATCGGTGAAGTTTGCGTGCAAGATGATAGTCTCTGTCTGCGGGTTGAAGACAATGCTTTGGAAGGATGTCACAGGATACTCCACACCGTTCATGGTGATGGTCTCGGGCACCCGAATCGTCGTCGTGTCCCTGTCGGTGAAGAAGTAGGTTGCCTTGTCGTTGTTGACATAGAAATAGTCGCCGTTGGCATCAATGATGCCGTGACGCTGATATCTGCTCCAAACGGAGGCATTGGCGTATGCCGCCTCGGAGCCTTGAGGCACTATCAAGCAATCTGACGAGCTGATGGATCCGAAATCGTTTGCACTTTTCACGGAGGGGGGCGTGGTGCCTTTCATCACAAGGAATTGCGGAACTTTATCTCCGAATACGCTACGATAAGTCTGACTGTAGTTACCGATGCTTTGCACAGTTGCAGGAACGAAGATGTAAATATACGTGTTGGAAGCAAAGGCCATTGGCGCAATGTGGGTGACGGTGAATGCTGTCTCGACGCCATTTACTTCACAGGTAACACTTTCGGCAATGTTGACAAGGTCGCGTGGTGGCTGCACCGCCGTCCATCCCGACACCTCGGCATGGTCAGCCTCGCCGTTGTCGTTGAGGTAGCACTTGTACTTGAGGCCCTGCTCGTCAACGACCTCGCCTCCCTCCATCTCGACAGACTTGAACTGACTCCAATAGGGGTCGGTTTGGTAGGCATTGGCGCCAAAGGGTACATGGAGCACGCAGCCGCCCTTGCTGTTGGGGAAGGGATCTGTGCCCTCGGCAATGGGGAGCGGTTGCGGCCACCGCACATAGAGGTCCCACAGCACATTGCAGCGCACGAAGGCCGAATCGCACAGGTTGGTGACGCTGGGCGGAATCGTAAACATAGTCATGCGGCAGCTGTCGAATGCCAATGGTTCAATGGTGGTGATGTAGTCGGGAATGGTGATGTTATTCGGATAGCTGACACCCTTGAAGGCCAGTCGGCCGATGGTGGTCACGGGGAAGGGGGTGGCGTTGCCGCTGAGGGCTACGCTGTCGGCAAAGGCAAACGTGGGGGCGTCCAGGTTCTCCACGCCGATAACCTCGGCATGGAGCGTGCCGTCGGCACTGGCGATGCACTTGTATTTCAAGCCGTCGACGGTGACCTCACCCTCGAAGGGGATGAGCTGCCAGTCGTCGCCGACCTTCTGCAGGGCCTTCCAGCCCTTGCTGAAGATGGAGAAGGCCTGCTCAGCGGTGCAGGCGTTATGCTCGCCCGGGTCGTCGCTGACGAGGTAGATGGGCGATGGCGTAGCGACGGTGGGCAGGGTGCCTTTGAAGTTGTTGAGGTTTGTCTCTGACAGGTTGTTCTGATAGCATCGGATCTCCTGCAGGGCGGTGCATCTGCTGACGTCGAATGACGTAAGGATGTTCTGGCTGCAGTCGATGCTCACCAACTCTGTACAGTTTTCACAATCCAAATAACTGAGGTTCTTACCACTCACGTCGAGGGTTGTCAGCTGTGTGTATGAGCAGTCGATGCGATTGATTGCGGGACACTCGGAGAGGTCGATCGATGCAATGGGATTGTTGTTGAAATAGAAGGTATTGAGGTTGGCACAGCCCTCCAGGTTGATGCTTGTCAGGGCGTTGTACCAGCAATTGATGTACGACAAGTTGGCAAGTCCCGACACGTTGATCGTATTTAGCACGTTATTACCACAAGTGAGGCTTGTCAGTGCCGTACAGGTAGAGACATCGAGCGTAGTGAGCTGAGCATATGCGCAAGAGAGGCTCTTCAGTTTGGTGCACCCCGACACGTTGAGTGATGTCATGGGCGAAAGAGAGTAAGAGTCCCTGCCACTGCAGTTCAGTGTCTCCAGGTCGGGGCACTTACTAACGTCAAGCGAAGCTATTAGGTTTTGTCGGCAGTCGAGTTTCGTCAGCTTCGTATTTTGCGACACGTCGAGGTCTGTCAGCTTGTTCATGTATATCTCCAGCTCGCGCAGATTCGTGTTGTGTGACAGGTCGATAGAAGTGAGTCCTACACCGTAGCACATAAATGTTTCAAGCTCTGTCAGGGTTGAGAGGTTGATTGACTCAAAGCTGTTGTTACCGTTACCACAACTCAGTAGCTTGAGGCTGGTGAAATGCTGTATGCCTTCCATGTTGAGAATGCCTAAACTATTTGCGTACATCTTCTTAACAAGCGACAGCTCGTAGCGTGAGAGGTAGCCGTCCTGATGGTAGTCGTAGCGATAGCTGCGCCCGTCGTCACGGATGTCATAACCAGTGCCGTTGAGCATGTTGCGGAATTTCTCGTCGGGGAAGTGGTCTTCGTCGATGGGCAGGCCCGTGGCGGTGATGTGCACCCAGTCGGTGGAGTTGAGGGCGTGAGTGCTTGTGTTGAACGTTTCATCAGTGTTGTGGATAGTGGCGTCGTCGTTCAGGGTGAGCGTTCCAATGTCAGCAATAGCCTTGGTGGATCCCTTGATGATGAGCGAAGTAGAGTCGCCGCCGATGGTGAGGCTGTGAATAGGATTGTTGTTTTTTACGTACCCGCTTATGCCGGCTCCATTGGCTCCTTCACAGATGAGTTCTACGCCGTCGTTAACGTAGTTGGAATAGCTGCGTGATATTGTCCCTCCGAGGTAAAGGCCGTCAGTATTGCCCTTCACATAAAGCGAACCGCTACCCTTGAAACTGGTAGCCTGATTGGTACTGAGACCTATGCCGTTTGTGCTCGTGATGGTGCAGATGCCGTTCACCACGATGTATACGCCACCAGCAACCTGACCTGACTTGGTGTATTCAAGGCCAACGCCAGAGGTGTTGATGATGGTGTTATTGAGGGTAATCACGTCATAATTACCCAACCCTACCTTTTGGCTGGAGAGGGTTATCCCGTACTGGCTGAGCATTGCTTCGTCGACAGACTGTCCGCCGATTTTAAGTTCGCCGTTGAAGTCGGCCTTGGCATTGTTGGCTCCTGCGAGCATGACGAGGAGCATCAGAAGGATTCTCGCTTTCATAGGTGTTTGTTGGTTGTAGGTGAATACTCGTTTTGTTATCATCAGATATGCGTTGCAAATATAGACATTTATATTTGATTACGCAAGCAAAACGAGGAGAAAAGTGACAAACAGACCGAAAATCCCTGATATATAAATATTTATGAGCTATAATTGCAAAAAAGTCTTCCTTTTTGTCTATTCACTCCAGAGCACCTGGACGAGGGTCTGGCCGACGGCCTGGAGGGTCTGGCGGTCGATGTGCTGCATGTCGTCATTGATGGTGTGCCATGTGGGGCCGAACGAGCTCTCGGGGCAGTCGGGGTAGTAGGGGATGATGTCGATGCAGGGAATCTTGGCCACCTCGTTGACGGGCCCGTGGTCGTCGGTGATGTAGCCGCCGTCCTGCTGCGGGAAATAGCCGCCGAAACCGACGACCTGGGCGGCCTGCCAGACGCGCTTGACGACGTCGGGAGCATAGCGCAGCGAGAAGCCCTCGCGGTAGAAGCGGGCGCCCTGGCCGCCCACCATGTCGAGCAGCACGGCGTAGCGGGCGCGGTAGCCGTCGCGGTGGGGACGGGCGGCCCAGTGCTGTGCGCCGAGGGCCCACGACCGGCTGTCGTCGGGCTGGTCGCTCCATTGGGGCGTGCCCCAGTCCTCGGCGTCGAAGCAGATGAAGTCGATGCCTAAGTGAGAAGTGTCAGCGGCCTCCATGCTCAGCAGGCGGGCCAGCTCGAGCATGACGGCGACGCCCGAGGCACCGTCGTTAGCAGCCATCACGGGCTTGCGCCAGTTGTCGGGGTCGGGGTCGTTGTCGGCCCAGGGCCGCGAGTCCCAGTGGGCGCAGAGCATGATGCGGTCAGAGGCGTCGGGCAGCCAGCTGGCAATGATGTTGTTCGAGAGCAGGCGCGTGCCGTCGTAGCCGCTGAGCGTGGCCCGCTGTTCGGTCACCTGCAGTCCGTAGCCGGCAAACTTGTTGGCAATCCACTGGCCGCACAGCTCGTGGGCCTGACTGTTCATCGTCCGCGGTCCGAAGTTGCACTGTGCCTCGCAGAAAGCGTAGGCCGAGTCGGCCGAGAACACCGGTCCCACGGGTTCAGCCTTCACCGTGATGTCGCCGCCGGCATTCTGCTTAGCGCCCCCGCAGCCCGTCATGATGGCCGCCATCAGCGCGCCCCCCAAAATATTCCTCATAACCATAGTAATAATAAATCCGTTAAATCCGCTAAATCCGTGGTTTTAAATAATTCGTTTAATTCGCGAAATTCGTAGTCTTTAATAATCCGTTAAATCCGCGAAATCCGTGGTTTTAAATAATTCGTTTAATTCGCGAAATTCGTAGTCTTTAATGATCCGTTAAATCCGCGAAATCCGTGGTTTTAAATTATTGCTGTCCGATAAAATTTCCATTTGACTCAATCACCATCAGAAACTGCCGATAAATAGGCAAGTGTCTTTTGATTTTCAAAAAC
>JAFTGI010000062.1 GCA_017458195.1 Prevotella sp. | reverse complement strand
CTATGTAAGTCTTTCAAAGAACTCTTTCTTGATTGCCTCCGCCGTTTTGAGGCGAAAGCGGATGCAAAGGTACGGACTTTTTTCTTACCCTGCAAACTTTTTAGGAATTATTTTTCGGAAAAAGTCCACTTTTTTCGTTTTTTCTTACAGAGCAAATCCCTTACACCTTATTATATTAAAGACCATTTAGTCTCTGCGGCCAAATATTCTCAACAGATAGATGAACAGGTTGATGAAGTCGAGATAGAGCGAGAGCGCTCCGAGCAATGCGTATTTCTGCGTACGCTCCCCAGCATCCGGCGCCTGAAGGAACATCTGCTTGATTTTCTGAGTGTCATAGGCCGTGAGCCCGACAAATATGAGCACGCCAATGTAGCTTAGGATGACTTCAAAGCCAGAACTCTTCACGAAAAGATTGACCACCGAGGCGATTATGAGTCCGATGAGCGCCATGAGCAGGATCTTCCCCCACGAGGATAGGTCGGTAGAGGTGAAATAGCCGAAAAAGGACATTGCCCCGAATGTCCCGGCGGTGATAAAGAACACCGTGGCAATGCTTGTCATCGTGTAGGCAAGGAATATTGACGAGAAGACGACGCCATTGATGACAGAATAGAACACAAAAAGAGCCGTGGCCAAAGGCAACGACAGTCTGTCGATAGCCGCACTGAGCCCGAAGACAATGAGGAGCTCTGCCCCAAAGAGCACCCAAATGAAAGCTGTGTGGGTGTAGAGGAAAGTGATGGCAGCCTGGTTGGTGGCCACGAGATAGGCCGTAAGGCCTGTGATGACCAAAGCGAGTGTCATCCAAGTGTAGACTTTGCGCATGAGCACGGGAAATGCGGATGCGATTTCGAGTTCGCGATCGCGCGACGTCGACTGATAGTTAAGTTCTTGATAATCCATATTATAAATATTATTTGATATTAAACAAACATTACAAGGTCCACTCATAAGTATCATAACAGACGGTGCGCCCGCCATATGCCTCTTTGTGGTCGATGAGTCCCTCGTTGAGCACCAGCCCCCCCTGCTCGTTGGATGTACCGAAGTCCAGATAACGGCAGTGAGCGAAATCATCGAAGATAACCTTCTGATAAATAGCCTCCATGGCCCCGCACTCCTTGCCCAAAGAACTGGTGGCGCTGTATTGCCCGTGGAGCACGTGTCCCATGAGATAAAATGTTATCCCGCCGACGACCTCGTCAGCGACGTAAGCGTTGTACTGGAGGATCTGACTTGGAAAGCGGCTTTTAAGCAGTTCCATTTCCTGCAGGGTATGCACCGGCTTGGTTTCGAAGCGCATTCTCAGGTTCTCCTCAAGTACGGGCCAGAAGCGGTCGAGAGCGTCGTCGGCCACCACGCGTACGCCAGTCTGAAGTGCATTCTTGAGTCTCCGTCTGTGGTCTTTTCGCCAGGGAAGATGTTCATCAAGAGCGATGACCGTGCCCGACATGCGCCTGAGCAAACGGGCATTGCACTTCCAGAACATGGCATAGAGGTCTTCTTCAGCCGGAATGCGATGATAGACCCACGGGACGGGCTTATAGAGAACACGCCTGAAGCCATGGTCACGGAGATAGACGCACAGCTCATCAAAGAGCTGCACCACTTCTGCCGTTGTGACATTCACGTCCATGAGCAACCCACCGTAGGTCAGGCCTGCGTGGGAAGCAAAGAGCGCTTCATCTTCGTGGGCAGGCAAGACGGAGTGGAGCCTACGCCCCTTGAAGAACAACAGGGAATGGTCGTGAAAGCGGTCAGCGTGATAGTCCATATAGTCACGCATGAAAAGAAAGGTTGCGTTTCGCGCCTTCGCGACATAGTTGTCCCACAGGACTTTGTCGTCAGCGGTGTATCTCCTTATTGTGAACATCTGTTGACGTGGTTCAGAAATTCATGATAGTCATACCAATAGTCGGATTCGTCGAACGGATCAGATGCCAGCACGAGGCATACTGCCCCACTCGAGAAATCCTCCAGCGTACGCCAGATGTCGGTCTCCACGAGCAGTCCCTGAAAAGGATGGTTCAGGTGAAACGTCTCTTTCGTTCCCTTCCCGTTGTCAAGAGTGACGTCGAACGACCCGCTGATGGCAATGATAAACTCGCGACAATGCTTGTGAGCATGACCGCCGCGGTGCTCGCCTGAGGGGATGTCGTAGGTCCAATAAACCCGGGCAATGTCGAAGGGCACGTTTTTCATCTGCTCCACCACGGTCAGGTTGCCGCGCGGGTCGGCAATCTTCGGCAGATTGATGAGTCGTGTTTGGTCTTGTCTCATTATGGAGGGGATTACTTTTTCATGTAGGGATCGGTGCCGAGGACGGTCTTGGCCAGCCGCTTGGCCTTATCGCGGAGGGCATTGACATCATCGTCCACCTCGCCATAGCAGAGGAGCACGCCCATGCGGCGGCCGGGATGCGCCTCGGGCTTGCCGAAGATGCGGATGCGGGTGCGGTCTTCCAGGAGGGCGTCGGTGAGGTTGTAGCTCAGCGACAGAATCGCTGAGCACTCTGAACTGTTTGGAGTGAGGTTGTTGCTCAGCGACGGAATCGCTGAGCACTCTGAATTATTGGGGGCGAGGATGACGGCGGAGGCGCCGGCGTGCTCAAGATGGATGCCGGCGATGGGGAGGCCCATGACCGCACGGAAGTGAAGTTCAAACTCGGAGAGGTTGGTGGTGTGGCCAAGCGTCACCATGCCGGTGTCGTGCGGACGCGGCGACAGCTCGGAGAAGATGACCTCGCCTTGACGCGTCAAGAAGAACTCGACTCCCCAGATGCCGGCGCCAGTGAGGGCACGCGTCACCTTGTCGGCCATCATCTGGGCCTGCTTCAGCGCCTCGTCGCTGATCTTGTAGGGTTGCCACGACTCGCGATAGTCACCACCTTTCTGCACATGGCCGATAGGGGGGCAGAAGATCGTGGGCCATCCGTGCTGCTGAGTGACGGTGAGCAGGGTGAACTCCGAATCGAAGTCGATGAACTCCTCGATGATGACCTCCCTGACGTCGCCGCGCGAGCCTTCCATGGCCTCGCGGAAAGCCTGCTCCAGCTCGCCCTCGTTATGCACATAGCTTTGGCCGTGACCGCTGCTCGACATGAGCGGCTTCACCACGCAGGGGAAGCCGATCTCGTCGGCGGCAGCCTTGAACTCGTCGAACGTCTTGGCATAGAAATATTTCGCCGTGCGCAGTCCCAGTTCCTTCGCGGCCAGGTCGCGGATGGCCCGGCGGTTCATCGTGTAGTTGACGGCACGCGCCGACGGTACGACCTGAATGCCCTCCTCCTCAAACTTGAAGAGACGCTCGGTCCGGATGGCCTCGATTTCAGGCACGATAATGTCGGGCTGATGCTTGCGCACCACAGCCTCAAGCGCATCGCCGTCGAGCATGGAAAAGACCTCGCACTCGTCGGCAACCTGCATGGCAGGAGCACCTGCGTAGCGGTCGCATGCAATGACATACTGGCCAGCCCTCTTGGCGGCAATGACAAACTCCTTGCCCAGTTCGCCTGAGCCTAACAGCAGAATTTTTTTCATGAGCAGTTCACGATATGTTTTTGTGGTGTATAATAAGTCTTGCCCAGAGCAGCACGGATCTGTTCGATGACGCCCACCTTCATTTCCCCAAGGTAGTTGGTTCGGGTGGCGCTGGCCAATTCTTCAAAGTTGGCATAGACGTTCTCGGCGATGCAGAGGGTCCGGCGTCCGTTGAGCATATACCACCGCTCGCGCGTGCTGACCTTATATTTCGAGTCGGTCTCGTTGGTGACATAATAGACGCCGTCAAAGTCGCTGAGATTATAATGGCGAACAGCAAAAGGCCACAGCAACGGCTGTACATCAATGCGCCCCTGCCAGACCGTGATGCGTTTGTATTCACTGAAAAAGAACAGCGCTAAAATCAGGAAAAAGGCAGTCAGGACACAGCCGAGGACGATAGCCGGCTCACCAACCGATCCCTCCGTCAGGTATTCCCCAATGGGGATTGCCGGGCCAACAGCCACCAAAACTACGCAGGCCAGAGCCAACAGCGGGAACCACCAGACGAACTTCGAGCGCACCTCGCGTGAGGGGTCGACCGTCATCTGCTGGCGCTCAGGGATGCGGAGCGCCTGGCGCAGTTCGTCGAAGTTCTCATAGGCCGAGGCTTTCAGCGTCAGGACTGGCTGATAGTCGCTAATGAGCATGAGCTTCATGTTCGACTCCTCGCCTGAGACGAGCATATAGTCGAACTCGCGGAAGCGATAGTGGCGCCGGGCGAAGGGGAAGAGCGGCGAGGTCAGTTCAATCTCGTCGTTCCAGATGGAGACGCGCTTGAGACGAGCCAGCCAGAAGAGGACCACGACGAGCATGGCGCCGACCAGGATGGCGATCGTCAGGAGCCAGTTGAAGCTGTCGTTCCTGACAAACGTCCAGAGGAAAGCCACTTCGGCAAAGAGAGTGGCGAACAGGTCGCGGCGCAGCGTCTTGAGGTTGAATTTGGAATCGATAGTCATGCGGTTTGAGGTTTAATCATTTGCCACTCGGGGGTGACGGCGATGCGGCGGAGCAGTCGGCTGATAGCAGCGAGCGTCTCGTCGGGCTGCTCATGGCGGTGGGCGGCGAGGTCGTCGAGGGCAAGGCGTTCATGGCCGAAGAGGCCGTAGTAGTGGAGGATAAGCTCCTCGTCGTCGGGGTCGAGCAGGGCGAGCAGGTGCTCCATCTGGTGCTCCTGCTCGTAGGTGGCGCCTTGGTAGGCCATGGCGACGAGGTGGGTGTTGAGGGTTTTTGTGAGGGGGTCCATGCTTTTTTTGGGGGGGGCAGCGCGACAGAATCGCGCTGCACTGTGACGAGGGGACGGCGCGACGGAATCGCGCCGCACACTGACACTTAGCGGTTCTTGTACATTTGGTCGTAGTAGCGCTGGTAGTCGCCGGAGGTGACGTTGTCGAGCCAGTCCTGGTTGTCGAGATACCAGCGGACGGTTTTTTCGATGCCTTCCTCGAACTGCAGGCTTGGCTCCCAGCCGAGCTCGCGCTGGAGCTTCGTGGAGTCGATGGCGTAGCGCAGGTCGTGGCCGGCGCGATCGGTGACGGAGGTAATGAGGTCCATGTCCTCGCCCTCCTTGCGGCCCAGCAGGCGGTCGACGGTGTTGATCAGGACGCGGATGATGTCGATGTTCTTCCATTCGTTGAAGCCGCCGATGTTGTAGGTCTCAGCCACCTTGCCTTTGTGGAATATGAGGTCGATGGCGCGTGCGTGATCCTCGACGTAGAGCCAGTCTCGCACATTCTCACCCTTGCCGTAGACGGGCAGCGGCTTGCGATGGCGGATGTTGTTGATGAACAGCGGGATGAGCTTCTCAGGGAACTGATAGGGCCCGTAGTTGTTCGAGCAGTTGGTCACGACGACAGGCATGCCATAGGTGTCGTGGTAGGCACGCACGAAGTGGTCGCTCGAAGCCTTGGCGGCGCTGTAGGGCGAATGAGGATTATACTTCGTGGTCTCAAGGAAGAACCTGTCGCCGTAGGCCAGATGATGCTCGGCGCTCGAGGCCGTCGTCGTGAACGGCGGCTCGATGCCCTCGGGGTGCGTCAGCTCCAGGGCGCCGTAGACCTCGTCGGTGGAGATGTGATAGAATCGCTTGCCCTCGTACTTCTCAGGCAGCGACTCCCAGTAGAGCTTGGCGGCCTGCAGGAGCGAGAGCGTGCCCATGACGTTGGTGCGGGCAAAGGTGAAGGGATCCTTGATCGAGCGGTCGACATGGCTCTCGGCGGCCAGATGGATGATGCCGTCGACGTGGCGCTCCTGCATGAGCTTCAGGAAGGCGTCGAAGTCGCAGATGTCCATGCGCACGAACTCGTAGTTGGGCCGGTCCTCGATGTCCTTCAGGTTAGCCAGGTTGCCGGCATAGGTAAGTTTGTCGAGGTTGATGATGTGATACTCAGGATACTTGTTCACAAAAAGTCTGACGACGTGGCTCCCAATGAAGCCTGCGCCTCCGGTGATGACGATGGTTTTCATAAAACGCTATTCCTTATTTTCTTGATTTCTGACACGATGATAATAATATGATGAGAACATGAAGACGACGACGGCCGTGGCATAGGTGCTGAAGGCTTCGCTCCAACTGTCGACCAGTCGCAACACGTACATTAATAACGTAACGAAGGCTGCAACTATTGTGCTGAGCAGCAAATCGATGAGCATTTCCTTCATTTCGACTCCCTCCACTGTCTGATGAAGCCGGCGATATAGTCGGCCGTTCGGTCGAGCCCCAGCAGCGAAGCGTCGACGCAGAGGTGATAGCCCTCGGCCTGGCCCCACCGCTTGCCCGTATAATAATTATAATAGGAGGCGCGCTGGGCCTCGCCCTTCTCGATGAGGCGTCGGGCCTCCTCGCGCGAGCACTGATGGCGCTCGGCGACGTGGTCGATGCGGAAGTCCATCGGCGCCGTGATGAAGACGTTGAAGCACTCCGGGCGGTCGCGCAGCACATAGTCGGCACAGCGGCCCACGAAGACGCAGCAGTCGTTCTGCTCAGCGGCACGGCGGATGGCGTCGCTCTGGAATTTGAACAGTCCCTCCTGCGAGAAGTTGCTGGTCATGACCGACTGGTCGCTCATGTGGGGCAGCTGCAGGTTGAACAGCGAGCGCAGGAATCCGCGGTGCTCGTCGTTCTTCTCGAAGAACTCAGGGGCAAAGCCGCTCTCTTGTGCGGCCAGCTGCAGCAGTTCCTTGTCGTAGAACTGTGCCTGGAAGATGTCGGCCAGCCGCCGGGCAATGACGCGTCCGCCGGAGCCTATCTGCCGGCCGACGTTGATGAGAAGTTTAGTATCGTTGGTCATGCTGTCTTATATTTACGCATATACCAAAGTAGGAAGGGGATGGTCATTGCAAACGAGAGGAAGTCGCTGACGGGCAT
>JAFTGI010000003.1 GCA_017458195.1 Prevotella sp. | reverse complement strand
GTGCGCAGATAGTCGATACCGTCGGCCAGCGTGTAAGCCAGCTCGATGTCGGCCGTAGCACCAGCCTCCTGCATGTGATAACCCGAAATGGAAATCGAGTTGAACTTGGGCATCTTCTGTGAGGTGTACTCGAAGATGTCGGCAATGATCTTCATCGAGAATGCAGGCGGATAGATATAGGTGTTGCGCACCATGAACTCCTTCAGAATGTCATTCTGAATGGTTCCGGCCATCTCCTCGAGCTTTGCGCCCTGTTCCAGACCGGCGTTGATATAGAATGCCAGCACAGGCAGAACGCCGCCGTTCATGGTCATCGACACCGACATCTTGTTCAGGGGAATACCGGCGAAGAGCACCTTCATGTTCTCCAGTGAGCAGATAGATACACCAGCCTTACCCACGTCGCCTACAACACGGGCGTTGTCGGGGTCGTAGCCGCGGTGCGTGGGCAGGTCGAATGCGACCGACAGACCCTTCTGACCTGAGGCCAGGTTGCGGCGATAGAAAGCGTTCGACTCCTCAGCCGTCGAGAAACCGGCATACTGGCGGATGGTCCACGGCTTGAAGGGATACATCATCGAGTACGGGCCACGCAGATAGGGAGGAATACCGGCGGTGAAGTCCAGATGCTCCATACCCTCCAGGTCTTCCTTCGTGTAGACGGGGCGTACCTCGATGTGCTCAGGCGTCTTCCAGTTCTCTACAATATTATTGTCTTTAATCCACTTGGCACCGTCTTGAGCCTTGATGCCGTCGTAGATATTCACTTTGCTAAAATCTTTACGCATAATTCAAGTCTCCTTTCTTTAAATACCAAGTTTCTGATTGTACTCCTTCAAAGTCTCAAGCACGTTGCACTTTACATGTACGAAGTTCTCAATGCCGGCAGCCTTCAGGTCGTCCATGCAGGCGGGAGCACCAGCCACAACGAACATTGCGCGGCCATTCAGATACTGGAAGGCGGGGATGGCATACTCAGCATACTCATCGTCGCTCGAGCAGAGCACCACGATGTCGGCACCGGCAGCCAGGGCGGCGTCGACACCCTCCTCGACGGTCTTGAAGCCGAGGTTGTCGATGACCTTATAGCCGGCGCAGGCGAGGAAGTTGCAAGAGAACTGTGCACGGGCCTGACGCATGGCCAGGTTGCCGATGGTCAGCATGAAGGCTGTGGGCACCTTGGTCTCCTCGGTGTGGATGCGCAGATCCTCAAAGTCGGCAGCCAGACGGGTGGTCTCCAGTTTCTTAAAGGGAACTTCGCAGGTTCCGTTTGTTGCCGTATTACAGCAACATACAGGACTGAGGGCGCGCTTGCCTTCGCTCTTTTCGGTGAAGTTGGGGAACTGGTTGGTGCCCAGCAGGAACTCCTTACGCTTGGCAGCGTCGCCATGACGCTTCACGTTCGTGGCGTTGATGTCGTCCTGGACGGTGCCTTTCTTGATTGCCTCCAAGAAACCGCCTTCCTCCTCAACCTTCAGGAACAGCTTCCAGCCTTCCTTGGCCAGAGCATCGGTCAGATGCTCAATATAGTAAGAACCGGCAGATGGGTCGACGATGCGGTCGAAGTGGCTCTCCTCCTTAATCAGCAACTGCTGGTTGCGGGCAATGCGCTCGCTGAAGTCTGTCGGCTTCTCGTAGGGGGCGTCGAACGGCGTCACCACCATCGAGTGCACACCACCCAGGGCGGCGCTCATGGCCTCGGTCTGAGAGCGAAGCAGGTTGACGTAGGAATCAAACAAGGTTTGGTTATACGTTGATGTTGAGGCGTTTATAACCATCTTGCATGCGCAGTCGCACTTAGGCTCATACTGCTTCACAATCTGAGCCCACAGCATGCGGGCGGCGCGGAACTTGGCAATCTCCATGAAGTAGTTCTCTGAGACGCCCATATAGAACTTAATGCTCTTGGCAGCCAGGTCAACATCGACACCGGCATCAATGAGCTGCTGGAGATACTCGTTACCCCAAGCCAGGGCATAACCCAGCTCCTGAACGATGTAGGCACCGGCATTGTTGAGCGTGTCAGAGTGAACCATGACGCAGCGCAGGTTGGGATAGTCCTTCAGGGTCTCAACCAGCTTCGGCATCTCGGCCAGCAATGCGGTAGTGTCCTTACCCTTCTGCAGCATCTTGTCCATGGGGTCAAAGCCTACGCCACCGACAATCTTCTCCTTGTCGTAGCCCATCTTCTCAAAATACTTCACCAGAATCTCGGCCAGCTCAACGGCGTGGCGCGGGCAGGTGCGATAGCTCACCTCCACGATGTCGAGGCGGATGTCCTTCAGCAGGGTCTCGATGAACTCAGGGCTCACCTGGTCGCCACCGAAGCGGAAGCCCAGCGAATCGATACCCTTGTTCAGGATGTCGAGTGCCTTTTTGTTGGCCTCCACGGGGTCGTCGACCTTGATGTTCTGACGGACGTACCACTCGTTAGAGTCTTTCTTGTTGCCACGTACGAAGGGGAATTCGCCGGGCAGTGCGTCGGGCGTCTTCAGTTCCTTCAGGTCTTCGCGACGATAGAAAGGCTGCACATTAAAACCTTCATTGGTTCTCCACACAAGGCGCTTCTGGAAGTCGGCACCCTTCAAGTCTACCTCAATCTTGTCCAGCCACTCCTGAGTGGTGGGGGCGGTAAACTCGGTGAAGAGTTTCTCTCTGTTGTTTGACATAGTTTTTTAGTATTACAATATAAGTTTTATAGTTCCAGACTGCAAAGTTACGACTTTTTTCGCAATACCGCAAGAATATTAGGAATTATTTTATATTTCGTTGCCCGTATAGAGTTGATAGTACTGGCCGCGCAAGGCAAGAAGTTGCTCGTGCGAGCCGCTCTCAGCGATGTGTCCATGGTCGAGCACAATGATCTGATCGGCATTGCGGACTGTCGACAGCCTATGGGCTATGACGAAGGTGGTGCGTCCCTGCATCAGCGAGTCCATGCCTCGTTGCACCAGCTGTTCGGTGCGGGTGTCAATGCTGCTGGTGGCCTCGTCGAGAATCAGCACGGGCGGGTTGGCGACGGCTGCACGGGCGATGGCCAACAGCTGGCGCTCACCCTGACTGAGGTTGCCGCCGTCACCCTGAAGCATCGTCTGATAGCCGTTAGCCAGACGGCGGATGAACTCATGGGCTCCAACCAGTTGGGCTGCGCGGATACAGTCGTCGTCGGTGGCTTCGAGACAACCATAGCGGATGTTGTCGAGCACGGTGCCGGTAAAGAGATGGGTCTCCTGAAGAACGATGGTCATACTCTTGCGAAGCGAGGACTTTTGTATCTCCGTTATAGGTATGCCGTCGTAGAGAATCTCACCATGCTGGATGTCGTAGAAGCGGTTGATGAGATTGATAATGGTGGTCTTGCCGGCTCCAGTGCCTCCGACGAAGGCAATCTTCTGGCCGGGGTTAGTATTGATGTCAATATCGAAAAGAACCTGTTTCTCAGGCGTATAGCCAAAATCGACGTCGCGGAAGTCCACATCGCCTTGAACATTTTTGCTTTGACCATTGCCCATTGACCATTGCCCATTCTTCAGTTCCACATGGCCTTCGTCCAATTCCGGTTCGGCGTCGCCCAAGGCAAAGACGCGCTCAGCACCCACTGAGGCATTGAGTACGGAGTTGATCTGCTGGCTGACGTGGGATATGGGCTGCGTGAAACTCTTGTTCAATTGGAGGAAGGATACAATTGTACCCAGCGAGATGGCCCAGTGGCCGCTTAAGGCGAGTGAGGCGCCCACGACGGCTATCAGGACGTAGGCAAGATTGCCCAGGTTGCCGTTGACCGGCATGACGATATTGGCTATTCTGTTTGCGTTGTATGCCGATGAACGTAGCCGTTCGTTGATTTCCTCGAACTCGCTGATGGCCTGCTGCTCATGGCAGAACACCTTGACGACCTTCTGCCCCGTCATCATCTCCTCAATGAAGCCGTTGACCTGCGCCAGCGATTCCTGCTGGGTGCGGAAGAATCCACGCGACCACTTGCCCAAACGCGTGGTGACGACCACCATGACGGCAGCCATGCCGATGCTGACCAGCGTAAGAGGGACCGAGAGCACAATCATCGACGAGAAAGTAGCCACAATGGTGATGATGCTTGAGAACACCTGGGCCATGGCAGTGGAAATCATCTGGCGCAGTGAGTCGACGTCGTTGGTATAGACCGACATGAGTTCACCATGAGAGTGCTGGTCAAAGTAGCTGATGGGCAACTGCTGCATGCGCTCGAATATCTGCTTGCGGAGCCGGAGCATCGTGCCCTGCGAGACGTTGATCATCAGGCGGTTGTAGGTGTAGCTGGCAATGACGCCAAGCAGCAGCACGAGTCCCAGGCGGAAGAGTGTCTGCAAGAGCGATGCATACTCGGGATTGGCAGCCTGAGTCAATGGCACGATATAGTCGTCAATGAGCGTGCGGGTGAACAGCGTTGAGACGAGCGAAGTGATGCTCGACACGACGATGCAGGCCAGCACGGTGATGATTGAGAACTTATAGTTTTTCATCACATAGCCGAAAAGCCTCAGCATAACCTGCCGCTGCTGCTTTGTGGCACGCTGGAATCCGGCGTTCTGTCCCGGGTGGCCCTGGGGCCCGCGGTTGAAGTTAGGCTGTCTCATGCTGCACCTCCTTTCTGCTTTTTGTCGAAGTCGCCGGTGTCGGCCATTTGGATGTCATAGATTTCGCGGTAGAGCTCATTCGTCTCAAGAAGCCGCTCGTGCGTATCGAAGCCAGTCACGATGCCGTTGTCCATGACGAGGATGCGGTCGCAGTGCTCCACGCTTGAGATGCGCTGGGCGATGATGAGCTTGGTCATCTCAGGCAATTGCTCGCGGAAAGCACGCTGGATGAGTGCATCCGTGCGGGTGTCACATGCCGAGGTGGAGTCGTCGAGCACCAGCACACGCGGTTGCTTGAGCAAGGCACGTGCTATGCAGAGGCGTTGCTTCTGTCCGCCACTGACGTTTGTGCCGCCCTGCTCGATACGTGTTTCATATTGTTGCGGCATTTCCATGATGAATTCGTCGGCCTGAGCCATTTGACAGGCCCGCCGACAGTCATCGAGCGTTGCCTGAGGATTGCCCCATCGCAGGTTGTCAATGACGGTGCCGCTGAAAAGTGTGTTCTGCTGCAGCACCACTGAGACGGCCGTGCGAAGCGTCGTCAGGTCGTACTCCCTGACATCCCGTCCGCCAACCAGTACCTGTCCCTTGTTGCTGTCATAGAGGCGCGAGATCAGACTGACCAAGGTGGACTTTCCTGAACCCGTACCGCCGATGATGCCGATGGTCTCACCGGATGCTATCTTGAACGAGACATTGTAGAGCGCTGAGCGGCGATGGCCGGAAGTCTCCTCGGTGGTTGTTGGCGGAGCCTGGTAGTCAAATCTCACCTCGCGGAACTCGACACTGCCGTCCTCAACATCGAAGACCGGTTCGTCGGGATTGACGATGTCAGCCTGCTCCTCAATCACCTCGCTGACGCGACGTGCCGAGGCGGCGCTCTGGGTGAGCATGACAAAGATCATGGAAAGCATCATCAGCGCCTGCAATATTGACATAATATAGGTAAAGAGCGACGTCAGCTCACCCGTGGTCAGCGTGCCACCGACGATGAAGTGGGCGCCCCACCACGACAGCGCGATGATGCAGCCGTAGACCACCATGTTCATCACCGGATGGTTGAGGGCCATCAGACCTTCCGCACGCGTGTACAATTTATATAATGCCTCAGCAGCCCGATTGAACTTTTCCGTCTCATAGCCTTCGCGGACGAAGGCCTTCACGACGCGGATGCCCTGCACGTTCTCCTGTACGCTCTGGTTCAGGTCGTCGTAGCGCTCATAGACCTGCCGGAACAGTTTGACGACGCGTGAGATGATTTGCCAGATGCTCAGGCCCAGCACGACCATGGCTACAATGAAAATGAGCGACAGGCGCGGGTCAATGACCAGACACATGACCACCGACAGCAAGAGGCGGAAAGGCGCACGCACCGTTACGCGCAGAATCTGCTGGAAGGCCTGCTGCAGGCTCTGCACGTCGGTCGTCATGCGGGTGACGAGCCCCGAGGGTGAATACTTGTCGATGTCTGAGAAGGCAAACGTCTGCACATTGCGGTACATGGCCCGCCTGAGGTTGGCGGCGAAGCCTGTCGAAGCGTAGGCCGACACCCGTCCTGCCATAATGCCGAAGATGAGCGAAAGGCCTGCCATGAGCAGCATAAGCAGACCTTCACGATAGACCTCCTGCATGTTGCCGGCATTTAGTCCGAGGTCGATCAGACGCGCCGTCACGTAGGGAATCATCACGTCCATTACCACCTCCATAGCGGTCAGCAGCGGTGTGGCTAAGGCCGCCCTCTTGTAGGTTCCTATCTGGTTATAAAGAGTCCTGAGCATGAATGTTTTGTTTGTTTTTATGCCATTTGTGGTTTAATGGTGCAAAAGTACGAAAAAAGATTGTAACTGCCGCATAAATGTCCGAAAAAAACATTAACTTTGCAAGCGAAATGACCAAAGAACAGAAATACAACGAGATGCTGCCGCAGCTGGCAGTACTCATCGAAGGTGAGACAGACGAAACCAGCGTACTGGCCAATGTGAGCGCGTTACTCAGACAGACTTTCGGATGGTTCTGGACGGGCTTCTATCTGGTGCGCAACGGCGAGCTACGCTTAGGCCCCTTCCAGGGCACTGTCGCCTGTATGCATATTGCCCATGGCCGCGGCGTCTGCGGCACCGCATGGGCTGAAGACCGTACACAGGTGGTTGACGACGTGGAGCTCTTCCCCGGCCACATCGCCTGCAGCAGTCTGTCACGTTCAGAAATCGTTGTCCCCCTTCATGACGCCCGCGGCAAGGTGGTCGGCGTGCTCGACATTGACGACACCCAACTCAGCACCTTCGATGCCGTTGACCGGCAATACCTTGAACAGGTTGCCTGTCTGCTCACTAAAACATTATACACATTATAATCCAACCAGATTATGAAGAAAGACATTCTCTGCATCGGGCACATCACCCACGATCGTATCATTACCCCTGCCCTGCCGCAAGGCGTCGATTGTGCCGGCGGAACGGCCTTCTACGTGGCATGGGCCATGCAGCATCTGCCCCACGACGTCAGTTTCGGCGTTATCACTGCAACGGGCGACGACTTGAAGCACGAGGTCGAAAAGCTCAGGCAGGCTGGTATTGACATCACCAATTTCAGCAGCCCTTCCAGCGTCTACTTTGAGAACAGCTATGGGCGCAACATGAACAACCGCCGCCAGCGAGTGATGTCGAAAGCCAGCCCCTTCACCATCGAAAAACTTAGCCAAGCAGAGGCTGAAGTGTTTCATCTGGGCACTCTGCTGCAAGACGATTTCTCGCCCGAGGTGGTGGAATATCTGGCTTCAAAGGGGCGTGTCTGCGTCGATGTGCAGGGCTATTTGCGCGAAGTGCGCGGACAGCGTGTCTACGCCGTCGACTGGCCTGACAAGTTGCGTGTACTTAAGCATACTGACATTCTCAAGGTCAATGAGCACGAAATCGACGTCCTCACCGACGGCGAGCGCGACCTGCAGCGTGCTGCCCGCCTGATTGCCAAGTGGGGCGTGCGCGAGGTGCTCGTCACGCTGGGCAGTTACGGCTCTATCATCTATGATGGCGACCGTTTCTACGAGATTCCAGGCTATGCGCCACGCCAGGTCGTCGACGCAACAGGCTGTGGCGATACTTATGCGGCTGGCTACCTCTATGCCCGTGCACGCGGTGCATCTTGTGAGGAAGCAGGACGACTGGCTGCTGCCATGTGCACGCTCAAGCTGGAGCATACAGGCCCCTTCGACAGCAACATCGAGGAAGTCTTAAATATTGTCAGGAGCCATACGGATGACCCGCTTTAGAGGGCCCGTTTTTCCAAAGCGGTACTTTAGCACGAGAAAAGCGGTACTTTTCCCCCAGAAAAGCGGTACTTTACTACCAGAAAAGCGGTACTTTTCTCCAAGAAAAGCGGTACTTTGGCACAAGTGTGCGCAGAGTACCGCTTTAAGTTGTTTATCCCTTAATGCCGTTCATCAGTCGCATTAAGGTCTCCTTGGCATCGCCAAGTTCCAGATATACGCCCTTTTCGCGAGAGTAAATGGGGTTCTCCACACCTGCGTAACCGGGCTTCAGGTCGAAGTTGCAGACAATGACCTCGGGCGCCTGGTCGACGTTCAGCACGGGCATGCCGTAGATGGGCGTGCCGACGGCATTGCGGGCGGCAGGGTTGAGCACGTCGTTGGCACCGATGACGATGACGGCGTCGGTCTTGGCGAAGTCATCGTTGATGGCCTCCATCTCATAGAGCTTCTCGTAGTCGACATCGGCTTCGGCCAGCAACACATTCATGTGACCGGGCATGCGGCCGGCGACAGGATGGATAGCGAAGCGCACGCGGGCGCCACGGCTCTCAAGCAGGTCGGCCAACTGGCGCACCTGATGCTGAGCCTGGGCAAGGGCCATGCCGTAGCCGGGCACGATGATGACGTCCTTGGCCTTGGCCAGCACGGAGGCAGCGGTAGAAGTTTCCTCGACCTCAACGCCCTTAGGAGTTTCAACAGCCTTGCTTTCAGCAGCTTCAATCTGCTGGTTCAGCACCTGAACGCGTCCCTCGAGGTTCTTCACGATGGCTTCCAGTTCTTGTATTTTCTTTTCTAAATCCATAACACGTTTTACTAATACTTCGTTTTGGTTTTCTTGTTTGTTAACTATTGTTGCTGCGGGCTTCTTCGTGCTTCCCAGCAGGATGCTCATGAGCGAGCGGTTCATGGCGCGGCACATGATCTGCGTGAGCAGCAGGCCGGAGGCACCCACGATGCCGCCGACGGCCACAAGGAAGACGTCGCTGATGGCCATGCCGGCAATCGAACCGGCCACGCCCGAGAGCGAGTTGAGCAGCGAAATCGTGATGGGCATGTCGGCACCGCCCACGCGCACACTGAAATAGATTCCGAAGAAGGCCGATGCTACCAGCGTGCCTAAGACGCAGAGTCCCATCACCTGAGCCGGAGCCCAGATGCCGACTACTACGAAGGCCACCGTGAGCAAGAGAAACAGCAAACTGACCAGCGAGTGCATGGGCCATACGAGAGGTTGCTGGGGCAGAAGCCGATGCAGCTTGCCAGCTGCTACAAGACTTCCCGTGAGTGTAATCATACCGACGGCGATGGCCAGCAAACCCGTAAAATGCACGAACGGCCAATAGCCACCAGCTTCAATTTCAAAGACTTGCGCATCCGTAAAACCAATGCCCATAGCCGACAGACAGCCGACGAGAGCCGAGGCGCCGCCACCGAGTCCATTGAAGAGGGCGACGGTCTGCGGCATCTGTATCATCTGTACGCGGCGGGCCATCTGGCTACCGATGAGTGCACCGATGATGAGCGCCACATAGACCGTGACGACCGAGACGACACCGGCGAAGCAGAGTGTAGCCACCACGCCGATGAGCATGGCGAGCGCCGAGAGCAGGTTGCCGCGCACGGCCGTCTGCACCTTGCTCATCATTGAAATGCCGACCAGCACACACACGGCCAGCACGGCACTTAGTATGATTTGGAATGTAGCCATAGCGCCCCTACCCTTTCTTCTTCTTGTTGAACATCATCAGCATCCGATGCGTCACACCGAATCCTCCAAACACATTGATGGCGGCCAGGACAATCGCCAAGCCGCCAGCCAACTGAGCCACAAAGCCGGAGCCCGCCAGATAGGCGACTCCCGTAGCCGAGATGGCTCCCACTATCGTCACCCCCGACAGGGCGTTCATGCCCGACATCAGGGGAGTATGCAACAAGCTGGGTACGTTACGGATAATAACGTAGCCCAGCACTGTGCAAACGATAAATACTATGATTAGCACTACAGGGTTAATCATAAATATACGTCTTAACTCTTAATTCTAAAGTCGTACTCGGCAAAGCCGATACTTCTTAATTCTTAAGTCTTAACTCTTAATTCTAAAGTCCCATAGCCTCGCGGGCACCCTGGTGAACGAGCTCACCGTCGATGCAGACGAGCGACTTCTGAACGATCTCATCGTCGCGGTCGAGCACGAAGCGACCTTCCTTGACGAGGAACTTCACGAGGTTATACATATTGTTGGAGAACATCCATGTCGAGCTGGTCGGCAGCAGACCGGGGATATTCTTCACGCCCATCAGCGTGACACCGTACTTCTTCTCGATGCCACCCTTCGGGGTGAGCTCGCAGTTACCGCCCTGGTCAATCGAGATGTCGACGATGACGGCACCCTTCTTCATGCACTTCACCATTTCCTCGGTGATGATGATCGGGGCCACCTTGCCCGGAATCAGAGCCGAGCAGAACACGATGTCCATCTCCTGAATCGTGGCCTTCAGGGCCTCCTGCTCGCGGATGAGCACGTCGGCGTGCAGACGCTTGGCATAGCCGCCCTCAGCAATAGCCAGTTCGGGGGGCACGGTGGTGTCGACGGTCTTGGCGCCCAGTGAACCGGCGTTCTCAACGGCCATCGGACGAATGTCGGCAGCGTAGGTGATGGCACCGAGACGCTTGGCCGTAGCCAATGCCTGCAGACCAGCCACGCCGACGCCGATGACCATCACCTTGGCGGGCTTGATCTGGCCCACGGCGGTAAACATCTGCGGCACGAACGTGGTCATCATGTTGGCGGCCATCAGGATACCCTTATAGCCGGCGCAGGTCGACATCGACGTCAGGGCGTCCATGTTCTGGGCGCGCGAGATGCGGGGGATGCCGTCGAGCGTGATAGCAGTGACGCCCTTGGCGGTCAGCCGCTTCACCATCTCGTGATTCACGGGCGATGCGGGGTGGATGAAGGTAATCAGCACCTGGCCCTTGTGCATCATGTCGACCTCGTGCTTGCCCTTGGCCTCGTTCATCAGGGGTTCCTTCACCTTCAGGATCATTTCGGCGCGGTCGTAGATCTCCTGCGGGTCTGCCACCATCTTGGCACCGGCCTTGATGTAGTCTTCGTCGTGATAGAGGGCGCCGTCGCCGGCGTGCTGCTCCACGAGCACCTCAAATCCATCGGCCACAAACTTGCCCACGGTCTCGGGCGTACATGCTACACGAGCTTCGTCGTGCATAATCTCTTTGGGAATTCCAACAATCATGTTTTCAGTAGTTATAATTTAAGTTAGGTTATAGATTATATTTCTGAGCACAAAAATACACAAATTATGCGTTCGCCGTATCACCTGTCGCGATAATTTACAAATATTTAACGCTAATACGCTGCCACACTATGCCTTTTATTCGTAACTTTGCACCGCTTTATAAATGATATGAGACCATCAGTTCTTTTATACATCACATTATTGGCATGCACTATGACTGCCACAGCCCAGACGGATTCCCTCACAACAAAGAAGAAGGAACGTCAGGTGGAACTCTATGGCAGCGTCTACGACTCGTTCACCAAGGTGCCGCTCAAGGCCCACCTGACTCTGATGACGGCCCGCGACTCGGCGGTAGTGGACACGATGACATGCTGGACGTGGGAGAAGAATTCGTTCTTCCTGCTCAAGGTGCCCGCCCTTCAGGAGGACTATATAATAAAAGGTACGTGCGAGGGCTACGAGGACGGATTCCTCAACTACCAGCTGCGGCATATCGCCCGCAATAACACTTTTGAATTGCCGCGCCTATTGCTTAAGAAGAAGCAGGACATCTACAAGGATGTCGACCTTGACGGCGTGGTCGTCACCGGCACCCGCGTAAAGATTGCCTACCGCGGCGACACGATCGTCTATAACGCCTCGGCCTTTAACCTGCCCGAGGGCTCAATGCTCGACGGTCTGATTCGCCAGATGCCGGGCGCTGAGCTGAAGGACAACGGCGATATCTACATCAACGGCCGCAAGGTGGACTACCTGATGCTCAACGGCAAGGACTTCTTCCGCGGGCAGAACAAGGTGATGCTCGACAACCTGCCCTACTTCACCGTCAAGGAACTGAAGGTCTACGACAAGTCGACCGACCAGAGCAAGATGATTGGGCACGACGTGGAGCGCAAGGACTACGTAATGGACGTGCAGCTGAAACGCGAATACAACCGAGGATTCATGGGTAATGCCGAGGCTGGCATTGGCACCGACGACCGCTACATGGCCCGTCTGTTCTCGCTCTACTACGACGACCACACGCGCCTCTCACTGTTCGGCAACGTGAACAATGTCAACGAGAACCGTAGGCCGGGCGGCGAGGGCGAATGGCGGCCGTCGAACATGCCGCAGGGTCTGCGCGCCACGAAGATGACGGGTCTCCATCTGAGCACCGAAGACCAGGACAAGCGCTGGGAGGAGACACTCGACGCCACGCTGACCTGGGACGACGCCGAGAACGAGAGCCGCACGGCGCGCGAGACGTTCAGCGCCGACGGTAGCATCTTCGGCCGCTCATGGTCGATGAGCCGCCAGAAGGACTTCCGCTTCTCGGCCAACAACCAACTGGGCTTTGAGAAACTGAACCTGCAAACAAACGTCGGCATTGACTACGCCAACGGCCACCGCAACACTGAGAGTGGCGACTCCACCCTGCGCGATGTGCTCATCAATCAGGCGCAGAACCTCGGCTTCAGCCGCTACCGCACGCTTGCCCTCAACGGCAGCCTCTGGTGGGTGAAGAAGTTCGAGTGGGGCGACTACGTGGCGTTATCAGCCAGCGGTAAGCTGAACCGCCAGAAGCCCAGCGAGAGCTTTAACATCCGAGATACACGCTATGTCGCTGACGACTCGCACGACTATCGCCACTACTACGCTGACACCCATCAGAACAGCTACAACTACCGCCTGCACGCCAACTACACCTATCAGTTGCCCCGCAAGTGGTACATCTCGGCCGAAGCCAATTACGAGCAGGAGCAGCACACGGTCTTCAACACCAACTACCGCCTCGACTGGCTGGCAAACTATCAATTGCCAAATTTCAATTCTCAAATCTCAATTCTCAAATCCCAACTTGCCCTCCTGCCCTCCACGGCCGAGGCCTTGCAGCAGGGCTTTGACGCTGATAACAGCGACTACGAGCACCTGACGACCCGCACGCTGTCGCCTGGGCTGATGATTACCCACTCCGACGACAACGGCTACTTCGGCATCTCCCTGCCCCTGCACTTTGTACGGCAGAACATGCACTTCACGTCGCTGCCCCTCGACACCCTGGCCCGCCGCCACTACACCACCTTCGAACCCAACATCAACTACGCCAGCTGGGGCCGCAACTACCGCTTTGCCAGCTATAACCTGAGCGTCACCCAGCCCGAGTTTGCGACGCTCATGCCCACCGACGACACCACTAATCCGCTGGCTTACCGCGACAACAATCCTGACCTGAAGGCCTCTATCACTCATAACCTCAACCTTCATGCGTCATGGAGGACCGACTCGCTGAAGCGCACCATCAGCGCAAGCTTCGACGCCTCATTGGTGCAACGTGCCTGGGGCACCCGCACCACCTACGACGCCTCGACCGGCGCCTACAGCTACCATCCCGACAATATCAACGGCAACTGGAACGCTTCGGCCGCCCTCTCCTATCAGCAGCCCATCGCCTTCAGTCGCCGCCTGACCCTTACGGAGAGCATAGCCCCCGCCTACCAGCACTCCGTGGATTTCCCCGTCGTGTATGTTGCTGTATCACAGCAACCCGACAAAAGCACCGTCCACAACTGGACCCTCAGCAACACCACCAAGCTGGAGTACCAGATTGACCAGCTGACCGCCAGCGTCAGCGGCCACATCAGCTATCGCCGCAGCACCAGCGACCGTGCTGACTTCCAGCGCATCAACGCCGTCGACTTCGACTACGGCCTGGCGCTCAACTACACCATTCCCTGGGTCAAGGCCACACTGGCCACCGACCTGAGGATGTTCTCGCGCCGCGGCTACTACAGCGCGATGATGAACGACGACCATCTTGTCTGGAACGCCGAGCTCTCGCGCTCGTTCCTCAAGGAAAAGCTGACGGCGAAGCTAACGGCCTTCGACCTGCTGCACCAGCTCTCGAATACGCAATACGTCGTCAATGCACAGGGACGCACCGAGACATGGAACAACTGCATACCGCGCTACGTGATGTTCACGCTTGCTTATAAGTTCACTCAAAAGCCAAAGAAATGAAGAAGACTGTTGCCGTTTTGGGAATGATGTGCGCAGGATGTTCCGCCCGCGTGGAGCAGAAACTGAGCAAGATGCCTGGCGTCAGCGAGGCTTCAGTCAATCTGTCGACCCGTACGGTGCTGCTCGACTACGACCCTGCAGCGACATCCCTTCAGCAAATGAAGGATGCGCTCGGCCAGATCGGTTACGACATGGTCATCGAGGACGACCGCAATGTGGAGCTTCTCGAGCGTCAAAGCTATCGTTCTCTCCTCTTGAAGGTGTGCTTCTCCTGGTGCTTTGCAGTCCTTTGCATGAGCATTTCCATGCATTGGCTGTTTCACGATATGAGCATGAGCTACCGCAACCAGCTCTGTCTCATCATTGCTCTGCTCAATCTTGTCTATTGCGGCCGACAGTTCTATGTCAACGCCTGGCGCCAGCTCCTTCACCGTTCGGCCAATATGGACACACTTGTCGCCCTTTCCACGGGCATCACGTTCCTTTTCAGTGTGTTCAACACGTTCTGGGGCGAGCAGTACTGGGGCGCCCGCGGCTTGGTGTCGCACACCTATTTCGATGCGTCGGTGATGATCATCACCTTTGTGCTGACCGGCCGTTTGCTTGAGGAACGTGCCAAGCATTCAACGGCCTCAGCCATCCGCGCGCTGATGGGACTGCAACCGAAGACCGCCCATTGTCTTGCGGACGACGGCACCATCGTCGACATCCCCATCTCTGCCGTCCAGCAAAACGATATTTTGGAAGTGCGGCCGGGCGAGAAGATTCCCGTCGACGGCCTTGTCGTCGACGGGGATGCTCAGATTGACGAGTCAGCCATGACGGGCGAGGCCGAGCTTGCCATCAGGCAGGAAGGGCATCGGCTCTTGGCAGGCACCATCGTAAAGGCAGGCACCGTTCGTATGAGGGCGGTAGCCGTAGGCCAGCAGACCGTCCTTTCCAATATGATTCGCATGGTGCAGGAGGCCCAAGGCTCTAAGGCACCGGTCCAACGCGTCGTCGACCGCATTGCGCTCATCTTTGTGCCTGCCGTTGTCGGCCTGTCGCTGCTCACGTTTGCACTATGGCTGATTATTGGCGGCACGAGCTATTTGCCGCAAGCCATTCTCTCGGCCGTGTCCGTGCTGGTCATTGCCTGCCCCTGCGCTATGGGGTTGGCCACGCCCACGGCCCTGATGGTGGGCATCGGCAAGGCAGCTGAGGAGAACATCCTCATCAAGGACGCCACCGCCCTGGAACTCCTGCGCCACGTCGACGCGATGGTCATCGACAAGACGGGTACACTGACGGAGGGTACACCCGAGCGTCTGAAGCCCTATGCCCGTGAGGCCATGACGCAGCTTCAGGCCCAGGGCATCGAGGTCTACATGATGAGCGGCGACCGCGAGGAGCGTGTCAGCCACTGGGCCCGCGAAGCCGGCATCGACCACTTCAAGAGCCAGGCCTTGCCTCAGGACAAGGACGACTTGGTGCACCGGCTGCAGGGCGAAGGTCATGTGGTGGCCATGGTCGGCGACGGCATCAACGACTCTCAGGCGCTCGCCACGGCCGACGTGAGTATTGCCATGGGACGCGGCACCGACATTGCCATGGACGTTGCCCAGGTGACGCTGATGAGTCAGGACCTGCGCCGTCTTTCCGATGCCATCGCCCTTTCCCGCAAGACCGTCGGCATGATTCACCAGAACCTTTTCTGGGCTTTCATCTACAACCTCATCTGCATTCCTCTGGCGGCCGGATTGCCCTATCTGCTGGGCATCAGCTGGCAGATAACCCCCATGTGGGCCTCGGCGCTGATGGCCATGTCGAGCGTCAGCGTGGTGCTCAACAGTCTCCGACTCCGATTCACTAACTAATAACCTAAATAAGAATGAAACGACTAAGACTACACATCATGCTTGCTTCCATGCTGGCACTGACGACAAGCTTGCATGCCCAAGACTACTACGACCTGACCTCCTACTATCTGGAGAATGCCGACTTCACGGCCGTCACCGACTTCGGACTACAGGCAACAGGCAACAAGAACAACATCGTCAACGAGCTGCAAGGCTGGACGAAGGGCAATAGCGGCTCGACGTCGATGCTCGTCGGAGCCACGTTCAGCTATGGCACGGCTGCTACTTTCGCCGGGATGAGCATCCCGACGGAGGGGCCCGACGGCAGTGCCACGGGCAATTGCCTGGCTCTGAGCGGTGCTTTCACGCGCTCCGTGTCCTACTCACAGACGCTCCAGTTGCCTGCTGGCGATTATCTTCTTGTCGCTGTCAGCCGCAATTGCAATCCGGATGTCCAGTCAGGACAGAGCCTGCTGGGATGGATTCCCGCTGCAGCCACCGACGGAAATGCAGAAGCCCTCTCCGAACTCAACGACTTCGGTCACGACCAGTGGTTGTCGGACACCGTCCGCTTCGCGCTCACAGCCCCGACGAAGGGCCAGATCCGAATCGGTTTCAAGGCAGCCTCAGGCCTTCAGTCGGCACAGGCGGCCCCTGTGTTTGACCACGTCGTCCTCTTTAGGACAACGCCTTACAGCGATGAAAACGACGTCACTGGCGACCTGCCCACCGTGAAGACTGACAAGCGATTTGCCCGCGGCGCCACGATGGCCTTCGGGCGCATGACGGCAACGATCACCGATGGCAGTATCATCGAGCGCGGCTTCTGCTGGAGTGAATCGCCCGACCCCACTGTCAACGATGCAACGACGACGGAATATTTGAGCAATAACGGTCAGATATTCTGGCTTCGCGACCTGAAGCCCGCCACGAAGTACTACATGCGGGCCTATGCCAAGACCGACGGCCACCGCGTCGGCTATGGCGATGTCATCAAGTTCTACACCCTGCCGAAAGGCCAGATCACCTTCACGATGCGCTCCGGCGATGCGTCAAACACAGAGCGCATCCGCAAAGCGGCCCAGACGGCCATCGACTGGTGGAACAACCTGACCG
>JAFTGI010000061.1 GCA_017458195.1 Prevotella sp. | reverse complement strand
TCTTCGAACTTTGAGAAGAACGGGCTGGACGACCTGACGTGGACGATGAACTTCGGCACGGGCGCCAATATCGACCAGCAGTTCCGCCGCCTCGGTGAGCTGCGCCCCAACGCCCCGAAGATGTGCTCTGAGTTCTGGAGCGGCTGGTTCGACAAGTGGGGCGCCCGCCACGAGACGCGCCCCGCCAAGGACATGGTCGAGGGTATGGACGAAATGCTCTCGAAGGGCATCAGCTTCTCGCTCTACATGACCCACGGCGGCACGTCGTTCGGCCACTGGGCCGGCGCCAACAGCCCCGGCTTTGCACCCGACGTGACCTCGTATGACTACGATGCGCCCATCAATGAATACGGCCAGGCCACCCCGAAGTTCTGGGAACTGCGCGAGATGATGGCGAAGTATGATGAAAGAGGTTTCCCCCTCGGGGGACGGAAGGGGCGCTTGCCCGCCGTGCCCAAGGCCCCCATGCCGATCATCACCGTGCCGAAGTTCGAGCTGACGGAGTTCGGCACGCTCATCGATGGTGCCATGGCAATATTTGATGACCCCAATGAAGACCTTACGATGGAATCGCATGATATGGGTTGGGGCGCCATGATCTACGAGCAAGAACTGCCGGAAATAACAGGCCCCAGCACCTTGAGCATCAACGATGCCCACGACTTTGCACAAGTATTCATCAACGACAAGTATATTGGGAAAATAGACCGTGTAAAGAACGAAAAGAGCATTACCATTCCTGCTGTCAATAAAGGAGATAAGCTGCTTATTATCGTCGAGGCCATGGGCCGCATTAACTTCGGACGGGCAATCAAGGACTTCAAAGGTATCACTAACGATGTAACGATTGAAACTAAAGAAGGAAACCTGGAGCTGAAATATACACTGAAGAAATTCGACATGTTCCTCGTTCCCGATGATTACCAGACAGCTGTAGAAGCCCTTACACCAGACTGTGACCTCGACTTCTATCGGAAGGCATTTGGGAAGCGCGGCTACTACCGCGGCTACTTCAACCTGAAGAAGGTGGGCGACACGTTCCTGAACTTCGAGACGTGGGGCAAGGGCCAGGTCTACGTGAACGGCCACGCCATGGGCCGCATCTGGTCGATTGGCCCGCAGCAGACGCTCTACGTGCCTGGCTGCTGGCTGAAGAAAGGCAAGAACGAGGTCATCGTCCTTGACATTGTCGGCCCTCGCGAGCCCGTCGTCTGGGGCCAGGCCGAGCCCGAGCTGAACAAGCTCCAGCTGGAAAAGAGCAGCAAGCACAACAACATCGGCGACAAGCCCGACCTGAACAGCGCCACGCCCGTCACTGTGTCCGGCGGTTCTTCGCAGAGCGAAGCGTCCCAAGGGCCGAGCGCAGCCGCCGGATCTGCCACCGCCGCCCCTGGCAACGGCTGGCAGACCTTCAAGTTCGCCTCTCCCGCCAAGGGCCGCTACCTCGCCCTCGAGATCCTCA
Source organism: Prevotella sp. (assembly GCA_017458195.1). Classification (GTDB taxonomy): domain Bacteria; phylum Bacteroidota; class Bacteroidia; order Bacteroidales; family Bacteroidaceae; genus Prevotella. The sequence continues at coordinate 9,538 of JAFTGI010000061.1, read as the reverse complement.
ACACCCAGAAGGAGAACGACCGCGCCGCCATCGCCGAGCTCTACCTGCAGAACGCTAATGGCCAGCGCCTGAGCCGCGAGCCCTGGACGGTGAAGTATGCCTCGACCGAGAATGAGAACGGCAACCACCTGGCCGACAAGACGTTCGACCTGCAGGAGTCGACCTTCTGGCAGACGGAGCGCGGAGCCGACGCCCCCTACCTGATCGTCATCGACCTCGGCTCCGTCCAGACGGTCACCGCCCTCGAGTACCTGCCACGCGCCGAACAGGGCGCCCCCGGCAGCATCAAGGACTTCCGAATCTACTTCTATTAAGATTAAACCACGGATTTAACGGATTGGCAATCAAAAAGACTAAACCACGGATTTAACGGATTTAACGGATTGGCAATCAAAAAGACTAAACCACGGATTTAACGGATTTAACGGATTTAACGGATTGGCAATCAAAAAGACTAAACCACGGATTAAGCGGATTAAACGGATTGGCTTTCCAAAACAATGATAGCGAAAAAATCCGTTTAATCCGCTTAATCCGTGGTTGTTCCTTATTTTAAGTTGTTATTTCGGATTAGAATGAGAGGCGTTTATAGACCACGCGCTGGCGGCGCCAGGTGTAGGTGATGTGGAGCGAACCGTCGCGGCCCTCGATGACGGCGGGGTAGCTGTATTCGCTGATGGGCGACGACTCGAGGGTGCAGACGCGGCGCCACGTCTGGCCGTCGTCGTCGCTGACGGCCACGCTGAGCGGGGTGCGCGGGCCCTTAGGCTCGCCCGGCAGGGTCGCAAAGTCGTTGTAGACCAGCACATGGCGACCGTCGCGGAGCGTCACGGCGTCGGTGCCGCTCTGGTTGTTGGGCAGGTCGGTCAGCTCCACCTTTGTCCACGTCTCGCCCTCATCGCTGCTGTACGAGCGGGCCAGCCGACCGTTCTGCGAGCGCATCAGCACCATCAGTCGACCGTCCCTGAGCTGCAGGATGCTCGGCTGGATGCAACCGATGGGCTTCAGCCTGTCGGGGGTCTTCGTGGGAGGCGCCAGCTCGGCCTCAACGGGACCTACGTAGTGCCATTGTTTCGTTTTCAGGTCATAGATCTCGACGTGGAACTTCCAGCCGTCCTGCTCAGTCGATGAGCCGCAGATGAGCTTATGACCAAGCAGCAGCGGCTTGTTCTTCACCGGACCGAGATAGCCTGCAGGCAGAGGCTCCTTCTTGCTCCACGTGCGGCCGCCGTCGCGCGACTTCACGAGCCAGCCCGTCCAGTCCTTCACGTTAGCCCCGATCTTATAGAACAGCCACAGTTCGCCACCGGGCATCTCCGTCAGCACGGGGTTATAGCAAGCCTTGTCGGGCAGGCTCTCAGCGGCCAGTACAGGTGCCGTCCACACGTCCGCTCCCTTTTTCTTGATGCTCGTCCAGATGCGCACGTCGGGGCAGCCCTCATAGCTGCCGCCGAACCAGGCGCACACCAGGTCGCCGTTCTTCCGCTCGACGATCGTCGTGGCATGGACTGACGGGAAGGGCCCGTCCTGTGCATAGACGAACTCGTCGGTCAGGATATGCTCGTCACGCGTCGGAATGTCGACGTCGAGCGTGTAGCTGCCTGAGCCCACCTCGCGCTGCGAGCCGTCAGGCAGGTGGAGCGTGGCCGTCGTTCCGCAAGGAATCTCCACCTCCCAGTGCAGTCGCTGGAGGGTCTTTTTCCAACGGCAGCAGACAGGGCCGTAGGGCGTCTTATAAGTCATGTTGACCCACGAGAGGTCCTGCAGCGTGAAATCGGGCTGCAGGTCGATATGGCGATAGGCCGACGACGTGCGGATGCCGCCCAGATACTCGTAGCACCAGGTGACGAAGTCGCCGAGCAGCATCACGTGGTTGCCGCTGTTCATGCGCGGGTCGGCCTTGTCGCCGTTCCACAGTTCCCAGATGGTCGTGGCGCCCTGGCTGGCCATATAGCCCCACGAGGGGTAGGCCCGCTGGTTGGCTATGCGCAGGGCCACGTCGGAGCGGCCGTTGTCGGAGAGCGTGCGCAGCAGCCACGACGTGCCGATGACGCCGGTGGTCAGTCGCCATTTGTTCAGGTAGAGCGCCCTGACGATATTGTCCACGACGGCCTGCCGCAGCGAGTCGGGCACGATGCCGAACGCCAAGGGCAGGAGGTTGGCCGTCACGGTGTTGTTGCCATAGAAGACGCTGTCGGGATAGAGCGGATGGCCGGGCACGGGCGACGTGCCGCGGCGCAGCGTCAGGAAGCGCTCGTTGAAGCGGCGCTTCATCTGTGTCAAAGCGGTCCGCCAATCGTCTTGCGGAACCTCCGCAATGCCAGTGAAGCGGTCCATCAGTTCCAGCACGCGAATCATGTAGGCGGCCGCGATGAGCGCCCCGTCGGTCTGGCGGGCGGGATCCTGGGCATGGATGAGCTCCAGGCGCTCGGGCGGCATGCACCAGTCGCCGTATTTATCCTTCGTGACGAGCCCGTCGCGCAGGTGCTCGTCCATCATGTGAAGGACCCATCGCTTCATGGCTGGATAGCACTCGCGCACCACCTGCTCATTGCCGAACTGTCGCCAAAGCATGTCGCACGTGAAGGGCAGACAGGCCGGCCACGTGACGTCGTCGGAATAGTAGTTCCAGAAGGCGGGCGCCACGTCGGGGATGCAGCCGTCGGAGCGTTGCGCCTCGCAGATGTCGCGCATCCACTTCGTGTAGAGGCGCTCATTGTCAAAGAGATAGCTCTCGCCGAGCGAACCCGCAGTGCGGTCGCCGAGCCAGGGCTGGCGCTCGTCGCGCTGCGGACAGTCGACGGGCATGCCCTTGTAGTTCGACAGGATGCCCCACCAGGCATTGCGCAGCACCTGGTTGATGGTTGTGTCGCTGCACTCCAGCTGGCCGATGGGCTCCATGGCGTCGCTGACCACGTGGGCCCGCACCTGCTCAACCGGCGCGCCGGATATCTCGACATAGCGGAAGCCGTGGTAGACGAACGAGGGGCGGTAAGAGTGATTGGTTGGGCCGCAGACGTAGATGTCCTCGGAGCGGGCGTGGCGCAGGTTGGCGGTGTAGAGGCGGCCGGCGCTGTCGAGCCGCTCGGCATAGCGGATGCGGATGGTGTCGCCCGGCTGGCCTTTGGGGATGAACGAGATCCAGCCGGCCATGTTCTGGCCGAAGTCGTAGATGCGCTGATGCTGGCTGACGGGGGGGATAGGCTCGCCCATCGTCATCGAGGGCGTCGGCTGGGCGCGGAGGGTGCCCTCGGGGATGGCCGTGCGCTCGGCGGGGCGCCAGGATTTCTCCTCGGCTGAACCGAGGAGCACAGTGGTGGCGGATTTCTCCGCGGCTGAACCGAGGAGCACAGTGGTGGCGCGGCGGGCGTCGTATTCTTCGCCGTCGTATTCGTTGTTGGCGCGGATGGGGCCGTCGGCGGTGACCTGCCAGGTCTCGTCGGTGACGAGGCGCTGCGTGCGGCCGTCGGCATATTCGACGATGATGTTCATGCGACATTTGGGCAGGCCGAAGGTCGCGTTCTTGTAGGGCTTGTTCTGTCGCGGTGCAAAATATTTGCCGTTGCCCAGGACGACCATCACGGCGCAGGTGGTGTCGGTGAGCAGGGGCGTCAGGTCGTAGGCGTTGTAATAGATCGTCTTGCGATAATCCGACGGCACAGGCTTGAGCACCTCGTCGGCGCCCACCTCGCTGCCGTTGACGTAGAGCCGATAGAGGCCCAGCCCCGCGATGTAGGCCGTGGCACGGCGGACGGGCTTCGGCTCGAGCGTGAACGTCTTGCGCAGATAGCGGGCGGCCAGCCGGCTCAGCACGCCCGCATGCTCATCGGCCTGCATCGACTCGAGACCTATCCAGCGGCCTCGCCATTGGCTCTCGTTAAGCAGTCCGACGCCGAAGTGCTGCGGGGCGCTCCAGTCGCTCTCGCCCTTGTTCGTATAGACCTTAAGGCGCCACGTCAGGTGCTGACCGCTGCGCAGCGGCGTGCCGCCGTAGCTGACCCACAGCTGGCGGTCACTGGCGACGCGCCCGGAGTTCCACACCTCGCCCTTGTCTGATGCGACGATGATATGATAACCCGTCTGCACCACGTCGTTCTGGTCGGACGTGATCTGCCATGAGAAGTGCGGCCGGTCAGTGTCGACGGCCATCGGTTCGATCAGATTCTCTATACGCAGGTTGGTGGTGCCCACGTGAGCCTGCACTGCCAATGACAACAAAAAGCAAGAAGCAACAAACAGAATCTTTTTCATCGCGCAGCCTTTTTTACCTTTTTACCTTTTTACTTTTTTACCTTTTTCCCTTTCGTCTGGGCGCCGGCGTTGGCCGCAGGCGTCATGATGGAGGTCTGCCCGGGCGAGAGATAAGCCTTCGTGGCGTCGATGGCGATGAGCACGCCGTCCTCGATGCCCGGCCCCACGCGGTGCGGGCGGAAGGTGAGCACCTTGTCGGGATAGCGCCCCAGATAGGTGAGCGCCCCCGTGCCGGCGTTCATCCACCAGACGTGCTTCTCCGTCCCGCTGATCTTGCGCAGGTCGACCTTCATGTCGCGGCAGGTGTAGTTATAGACGAGCAGATAGTCATTGCCGCGCGTGGCCGACAGACGGTCATACTGCGTGCCGTTGTCCACGACGATGCTCTGGTCGGGCACGCGGTCGAAGTAGGGCAGCGCGAGCATCAGCCGGCTGAGGAACTGCATCTGATTGAAGCCCGGATCCCAGAGGGCCTCCGTCCAGGCCTTCGCGCAGTGATAGGCTGGCGGCAGGCCCTCGCGATAGAACTGCATGATAGCGTTATGCCCGTAGGTATGACCACACGAGCCGGCGAAGACGCTCCAGTAGGCATAGCGGCGCACCTCGGCCGCCGTCCACAGCGGCTCGTCGGCGTCGTGCAGGCCCTTGGGAATGCCCTCATAGCTGGGCTCATCGTCGAGCACGGGCTTCAGGGGGCGGTAAGCCCAGGTGGAGTCGACGTACATCCAGTTGTCCTCCTCGGTGTTGTCGGGGATGGGATAGTCGGCGTTGTCCATGCGCTGGCCGTAGCGGCGATGGCCGCTCTGGAAGGTGTGGAAGTCAATCCAGTCGGCCTTGGCCCACCAGCGGGCCGACGTGTAGCGGCCGCGGGGGTGATAGGTCATCAGGTGGTTGCGGTCGATGGCCTTGATGGTGGTGGCCAGCGTCTGCCACACCTCGGTCTTGATGTCGCCTTGGATGTCGCCGCCGATGATCCACACGATGTTGGGGCAGTCCTTATAGCGGTTGGCCAGGAACGAGCCGTAGCCCTTGGCCTGCTCGGCGGTGAGCTTGCCGGCCTTCACCACCCCACCCCAGATGCAGACCATGCCGACGTAGATGCCCGAGCGGGCGGCCTGGTCGACAATATAATCGAGGTGGTCCCAGTAGCCGTAGGCCGCGTCGGTCAGCAGGCGCCCCGCGCGGTCGTGCGACGGCTGGCCATAGACATTGAACGAGGGCACGTCGTTGAGCACCTGCACCTGCACCATGTTATAGCCTGCGCGACTGCACGTCTGCAGATAGTAGACCACCTCGTCGCGGTTGAGGCGCTGGGGCATCAGCCAGGCCGTCTCGCCCTGCCAGAAGAAGGGCGTACCGTCGGCATGCATCAGGAAACGATGGTTTTCGGAAACCATGAGCCTGCCGTGGCGCCAGGGCTGTTCCGCCCCGTCGGCTGTCCCCAGACCCAGTAGGACCAGCAGTATTGCAATCAGTTGTCTCATACTTCTTTAACGTAAAACTACACCTATTTATTATACTGGGGAGTTGGGGAGTTTTTTGGAGTGAAGGGGAGGGAAAGGAGTGAAGGGGAGTGTCACTCCAAAACAAGCAAAGCTTGGCGATGAAGAATTCCGTACATCCCCGATGTACGAATGGTACATGGCGGATGTACGAAACGTACATGGCCGATGTACGAAACGTACATGGCCGATGTACGAAAATCGGGACCACACTTTGGCACACCTGAAAAATGAGCTAATTGAAACAACTCGAAGAAAAAATTATTCCCAAAAGAAAACATATTCCAGAAAAAATAACTATCTTTGCAAACGAGTTGCAATGAACAACCGGAAATGAGCATAGAACTACAATCCGCCATAGAACGACTGCGCCAGGCCGTGGAAGCGGCTGCCGGCCGAGAGATGCGCACCCCGAAGGACTTCGACTTCCTGTCGGAGTGCATCTTCGACAAGCAGCACCGGCAGATCAGCGCCACCACGCTGAAGCGCATCTGGGGCTACGTGAACGCCAACGACGCGATGCCCCGCAAGTCGACGCTCGACATTCTGGCCCAGTTCGTCGGCTCTGAGGGATGGGACGACTTTGTGCATCAGGACTGCAGCACGGCGACGGCCGACGACGGTCAGCCATCGGATGGCGACGACGGCGATGCCCCGCGCCGGCGCCCCCTGCGGCCGATGATCATCGGTCTGCTCTGCCTTGCGGCCCTCATCGGCGCGGCCGCCCTCTGGTCAACGCTCGCTGACCGCGACGGGGCCGAAGACGAGACCTACACCATCACGCTGGGACAGCGGTTCGCCACCGAGCAGGACAACCTCCAGCTCTTCGGTATCCATGCCTCCGACACGCTCTGGGGACAGCGACTGCCCCACCACCCCAACATCTCCATCTGGGAACCGCAATACCGCCACTGGCGATGGCACAACGACGGCGACTCGGCCATGCTCATGCCCACCATCACCGAGCACTGGGAGCCCGACGACGGATCGGCCGACAGCACCCTCGTCGCCATACGCAACAACGACCATTACATCTACATGCGCGACCTCAACGAGCTGCGCATCACCTTCGTTCGCGGGCTCACCCCCGACGGCGACAGCCTCACCTTCACGGGCGTCTACCGCATGGACATGGCAACCTCCAACTTCCATCACGTCACATGGCTCCGCGTCGCCGACCGCATCGACCTCGCCCACCTCGACTACCTCGAGGAGCTCCGCAACTGACGATCGACCGCCCCGCCAGCGAGGCCCTGCAGCTGATCGACACCAAGAACATCAACAACAAAAACGTATCTTTGCATCAATTAACGTTCAGAACGATGAAATATCCTATTGGAATACAGAATTTTGAGAAACTCCGTCGTGAGGGTTATGTCTACGTCGACAAGACGGCTCTGATGTACAAGATGGTGTCGGAGGGCTCGTATTATTTCCTCAGCCGTCCGCGCCGCTTCGGCAAGTCGCTCATGGTCAGCACGCTTGAGGCGTTCTTCTCCGGCAAGAAAGAACTGTTCGAAGGGTTGTACGCCAGCACCTTGGATTGGGAATGGAAGGAGTATCCCATCCTGCACCTAGACTTGAACGTCAAGAAATACGATTCGCCGACATCGCTGGATGACATTCTGAACAGGGCGCTTCTTGGATGGGAGAGCCAGTATCCTCCGAAATGGAAAGAGCCTTCGTTGGAAGGACGCTTTGAATTAGTTCTCAAGGCGGCTGCTGAGCAGACCGGCCTGCCCGTGGTCATCCTTGTCGATGAGTACGACAAGCCGCTGCTGCAGGCCATAGGCAACGAGGCGTTGCAGACGGAGTACCGCAATACGCTGAAGGCCTTCTACGGCGTATTGAAATCGTGCGATGCCCACATCAAGTTTGCCTTCCTGACGGGCGTAACCAAATTCGGCAAGGTGAGTGTGTTCAGCGACCTGAACAACCTCATGGACATCTCGCTCGACTATGACTACAACGCCATCTGCGGCATCACCGAGGAAGAACTGCTGAGCGTCTTCGCTGAGTCAATAGACGCGCTGGCGCAGCGAAACCGCCTTTCGCGCGAGGAGTGTATAGCGAAGCTCAAGAAGATGTACGACGGCTACCACTTTGAAGAGAACGCTCCCGGCATTTACAATCCTTTCAGCGTGCTGAACACGTTCATTAGGAACAAGTTCGGCAGCTACTGGTTCGAAACTGGCACACCCACTTATCTTGTCACGCTGCTGCGCCGCCACAACTATGACCTGGCGGAGATGGCACAGGCCGAGCTTTCCGCTGATGTGCTGAACAGCATCGATTCCACATCGAGCAACCCGATACCAGTCATTTACCAGAGTGGCTACCTCACCATCAAGGGCTATGACACGGAGTTCGGGAAGTATCAGCTTGGCTTTCCAAACGTAGAGGTCGAAGAAGGCTTTTTAAAGTACTTGACTCCTTACTATCTGAATAATATTGACAAGAAAACAGCCTTTAGCGTAGAGGAATTCACATCCGATGTGCGCAGCGGCAAGCCCGAGCAGTTCCTTGAACGACTAAAGTCACTCTTTGCCAGCGCCCCCTACGACAGTACCACGGGCGACAAGGAGAACCACTTCCAGAACATGATGTGGGTGGTGTTCAAGATGATGGGCTTCTACTCCTACACGGAGTATCACACCAGCGATGGCCGCATCGACCTGCTCATTGAGACACCGCTCTACCGCTATGTCATGGAATTCAAGCTCGACGCTTCTGCCGAGGAGGCTTTGCAGCAGATCAAGTCGAAAGACTATCCTCTACAATTCCATTTTGACGAGAAGAAAACTTTCCTCCTCGGTGTGAATTTCTCACGCAGCAGTCGCACCATTGAGCGATACCTGATTGAGTGAAAAATCTTCAAAAAACGCCGATTTCATCGAGGTTCATGCAAAAAGAACCAAATGAACCAATGAAATGGACTAAATGGACCAATGCCCATTTGGTCTTTTTTTATTAATTTTGCACGCGAAAACAATAAAATACGGAATAAGTCTCGAAAAATAATTACCATTTTTTACAGTCACAACCTAACAAAAAAATAATATGAGGAAACTATTTTTACTTTTGATGCTTTCCGTGAGCATGGCACTATTCCCTGCTATGCACGCGAAGGCTGATGCCGAATTTAGCTTCGAATATGACAATGATTCAAAGACGGCAACCTTAACCAAAGTGTATTATGCAGACGGACTGGACGTAACCATTCCAAGCACAGTCACTGACGAATGGAGTGGTGAAACATACACCGTGACAAAAATCGGTAAACAAGTATTTCGTTATTACAGTCCTGTTTCCGTGACTATTCCGGAAACAGTGACGGTCATTGAGGACGAGGCCTTCTATGAATGTAACAAATTTACCTCCATCAGCATTCCTGAGAGCGTGACGAGCATCGGTGCTGGTGCATTCTACAACTGTATTTAGATAGGTCATAATAACCATGAAAGACCGATAGCAACTATTTATATCTTACTCATTTTCAGTTACTTTTGATTTTTAACACTTGATGATTGGAATTTGGTAGTTACCGAATTTCAGTATATTTTTGCAACGTATTTCTACCGCGAGGAATTTACGGGGCTTTGATATCGTCACTTTGCGGACTCGGTTGACAAAGGGTTACGAAGGGTTGCAAGTGGCGACAAAACGGAGCAGACGGATTCTGAGAAAGCAACGATGCGGACAGAGTTGACATAGATTGACGAGCGTGTAGCATGGTTGTCTTAACGGAAGGGAAAGAGAAAAGTACGTTGAACCATCAAAAAAGT
>JAFTGI010000060.1 GCA_017458195.1 Prevotella sp. | reverse complement strand
GTTGTACCTTTGTCCATGATTTTGTAAGTTTTGTTGTTTGGTCGCTGCAAAATTACAAAATCTTGGGGGAAAGGCTCAGGTCTGGCCCCCTATTTTTATGGAATCTATACTACTTCGCACTTTTATCGGACAGCAATAGATTTTTTGTAACTTTGCAGCCGACTCTGATAGCTCTCAAAGGGCTGGAGGGATCAAAAGACATCGATGGAATCCTAAAGACCAGCAAAGCCATTTGTAAGGCTGGCGGTCAAAAGGGAAAGGCGTTTACGAAACGTTACCGTTCTGTGCATTCAAACTTCGCACACTTGAATCACTTCACAGAGGTAATGCAACGGTGAACGTCTGCGTGGGTGAATTATATTCCCAAATAAAGCTATATATATGATTTATGTATAGTCTTTTAGGGCTGTTATAATATCACTCGGCGTGGGCTGTCTTGCGTTGCTTATCCTTGAAGTGGGGCAATGCGAAGGCCTGAATGCGGGGATGGGCGAGAGTAAGAATCTCCCATGCCTTTTTTGATGCCTGTCTTGATGAATACAATATTGTATTTGATGACATAGTGACCAATGAAGAAAAGGTATTGAACGTAATCAACGACATTTTTGAAATTGACATATAAAATGAAACATACAAGTATTATTATATTTCTGGCCGTGCTTATGAGCATGGTAGGAGCAAAGTCATTCCTTCGAGCGTGACAAGCATCGGTGACTATGCTTTCTCTGGCTGTAGCGGTCTGACCTCGGCGACCATTCCTTCGGGCGTGACAAGCATCGGTAGCTCTGCTTTCTCCTCCTGCAGTGGCCTGACTTCGGTGACCATTCCTTCGAGCGTGAAGAACATCGGTTACTGTGCTTTCGTAAATTGCAAAGAATTGAAATCAGTTATTCTTGAGGATGGAAAAAGCGAATTAAGTTTTTCTTTTACTTCTTCTTACGAAACTTTTACCTTCAGTAATTGTCCCATTGAGTCTTTGTCGATAGGACGTAATTTTACATATGACAATGACCATTCTCCTTTTGAGATAAAAAGTCCTTGACCTCTCTAACTATTGGTAATCGCCTGAGGCACCTGAGAAGGAAAACTACAGTTTTGCATGGATTGACGTTCCGAAAACGATGCCCGCCCATAACCTCACGGTTTACGGGACCTATACATTGGGCATCGATGAGGTACGGATCGGTGGACAGGGCGGCAGCATCTATCTGCCAGACGGCAGGAAGGTAAACCATATGCGACGCGGCATGAACATTGTCCGTGGTTCAGACGGCAGAGTAAGGAAGGTGCTGGCGAGATAAGCGTAAAGTGTTGGAAGGATAGCCACACTAAAGTTTGGCCTTCTTTGCACTACACATAATAAGAGGGTGTGTCATAACATTGTTCCCATTTGGTATACCGGCAGTATACCATCGGTATATAGCGTGTATACCATCGGTATACCGGCAGTATACCGATTGAGAACCATGTTATGACACACCCCCTCTTTTTGTCGATTTTTGGTTACTGCTCCACGATGCAATAAATCTGGTCGCGGTCGCGGCGAGTGGGATAGAGGCGGACGGTGGTGCCGTTGGCGTTGAGGTTGGCGGCATTGAAATCCAGATTGTCCGTCGAACCGCCGAGGTTAATAGTCCAGTCGTCGTTGGCGGCAAACTTCCACTCGGTGTTATCGAGGGTGGCGCCGGTCTTGACGAAACAGTAGTGCTCGGCGTCCCAGGTCATCTGTTGCGTGTTGTCGCCGACAATCCAGCCGTTGTAGCTGCCCACGAGGTTCATGTTCTGGATGCGCTTGCCGTAGAGCGTCATGTCGATGAGGCTGAGCTCGACGTAATAGACGCCCTCGCCGTTGGCTGCGATGAAGTTGTCGGCGCCCTTGGTGAAGTCGCCGTAGACGGTGCTCAGGTTGTTGCTGTTCAGCTGGCTGTCGTCGGCCCAGTCGCCCTGTCGGCGCTGCAGCTTGAACTCATTGCCCCATCCGTTGGGATCGGCGCAATAGACGAAGCCAGTGTAGACACCATCGAAATTGGGACTCTGCAGGCGCTGCTCAGAATTCTGCCAGCCGTCGGTGGCACCGATGAAATAGACGAACTCCGGATAGGCGATGGGCGGGAGCAGACAGGTGATGGGCGTCGTGGCGGTGTAGACCTCGGGAAAGTTGTTCACCGTGACGCGGGCCGTGACGACCACGTCGAGCTGGCGCTCTACCGCGGCGCGGCCGCAGAACTGCTGCACGACGCTGGCGAGATAAGACGTGGCGATGCTTCCGAAGTCGGGAGCGGCGGTGTCGTTCCATGTGCCCACGACGACGGTGGCGTTGCTGCCGCAGCGCAGCGAGACCTCATAGACGGCGTCGTAGTCGACCACCAAGGGCAGACTGACACCGACGCAGAGCTGCACCGTCGGCTCCGAGTAGGTCTCGAACTCCACGCGGGTCTCACCCGGTGTGACGGTCATGGCGTCGTCGATGACCAGCGGTTGATAGGTCTCCATGTTGAGATTTGCGGGGTCGTAGAAGCGGTAGTGGCCGGTGATGTCGTTGAACAGCACGATGTATCGGCCAGCCTTGACGGGGATGTTGTCGCCATTGTTCAGTCCGCGGGCACTGGGGAAAATGTTGTTGCCCCAGTTCACAGTCCAGTCATGGTCGGAACGGAACTTCACTTCACCGTCTTCAGCGAAGGTGACCTCGGCTGACCAGTCATGGCTATCGACGCCCGGCAGGCGGGTCAAGTCGAGGTCGCCACCCCAGTCGTTGAACGAACCGATAAGGCTGATTTGTCCATAGGCAGTAGCTGTGACGCCGTCTTCCATCCACATCCGGTTGTTTCTGGTGTCGAGCCAAATGGTGTAGTAGCCGGGTGTCGGCACATAGATATTATCAGAGCCATCGTAATTGACAAAGTCGCCATTGCTCCAGGCGCCCCACTGATCAACCCATGACTCACCGACGAGCTTGAAGCCGTTGCCGGCGAAGTAGCCGGTATAGGTGAGCAGGCCGCTCCCCAGGTCTTCGGTATAGAGGGGAATCCTGCTATTGGGCACGCTGAAGTTCCACTGGCCGTCGGCCACGTCGAAACCAATGACGTACCATAAATGGTCTAATGAGCCGGAGGGCTGCGTACTGAACGTCATCTTCTCAATGTCGCTGTCCTTGAGCGAGAATGTCTGGCCGTTAGCCATCGTCACCGTCAGGTAGCCTTGCTGCGACTGTGCCTGCGCTTCGCTGATGAACAGTGAGGCATAAACAGTGAACTGTGCCAGCAGCACAAATATGATTGAAAATAATTTCTTCATCGTCTTAGTCTGTTTACAAGGTGATTAGTAGCCAGGATTCTGCACGGCATTGGGATTGCTCTCGAGCACCGACTGCGGCAGGGGGAAGACATTGCGCGAGGCATCGAATGACACGCCGCCGCAGACACCGCCCTTCCAGCGCCAGAGGTAGTCGCTGTTGCCGCCGTACTGTCCGAAGCGGATGAGGTCGGTGCGCCGACGACCCTCGAGATAGAACTCGCGGCTCCATTCGTCGAGCACGTCCTGCAGGGTGCAGCTCTGCAGCATGGAGGCATGGGCGCGCTGGCGCAACTGGTTGATGTAGTTAGCGGCATCGGCAGTAAGGCCCATGCGGAGGTCAGCCTCGGCGAGCGTCAGCAGGGCCTCAGCATAGCGCATCAGGAACACGTCGTAGTCGCAGAACGTGGGACTGGAGGGCGTGCCGCCGTCGGCATACAGGTTGTTATACTTCGTCACGGCGAAACCGCCATAGTAGTCAGAAATGTCAGCGGCAGAATTGCTGCGGCTGTAACCCCACAGCAGGGCGCGGTCGTCGCCGGCAGCCAAGGGCATGTCAGACGTCATGACATTAGGCGCATCGTCGTTGGGGAAGAACTTGCGCACAAGGTCCGGGCGGGCATAGACACCACCCCAACCTTGTCCGATGCCGAACGCGGAAGTCATGTCGTAATTGATAAAGACGGCCAAGAGGAACACCTGACCATAGCTGGTGGCAGCGTGCCGGTTGGGGAACGTTGTGTCTCCCCCTTGGTAGGGAATGCGCATGATGGCCTCGCAGGCAGCGCCGTTCGAACCGTTGTCGCCCATGAACAGTTTCTGATAGGCCGACCAGCCGTTGGTGCCGTTGCCATAGAGGCTGTAACCGCTGTTGTTGACCACCCGCTGGGCATACTCCGCAGCCCGCTGCCACTGGGCGGTGCCGGTGTAGACCTCGGCGTTCAGGTAGAGGCGTGCCAGCAGCATCCATGCGGCAGCCTTGTCGACGCGCATATAGTCGGCGTCGTCCTCATTGAGCACCCGCGGGTCGGCCATGTCGTCCACGCACATAGTGAGCTCGCTGACCAGATAGTCGAACAGCTCCTGCCGCGACATGCTCGGCGGGTTGACCGCGTTCAGGTCCATGTAGACGGGCACCTGACCAAAGAGGTCGAGCAGATGGCTGTTGTAATAGGCGCGGAGGAAGCGTACCTCGGCCAGCCGCTGCGCATCGGAGCCCTGGCAGAGCAGGTATTTGTTGCAATACTCCACGCCCTTCTGCAGGCGCAGGTAGAGGCCCTCCACCTGCGGTGTCGTGGGTGTCCAGCGGTTGGTGTTCAGCTCGGGTATGCCCCGATCGCCCCAGCTGCAGAGGAAGTGGTCAGCGGTCAGTTCGTTAAGGTTGACGAGCTGGCGCACCATCGACGTGTTGCCGGAATCCCAGGCGTTGATGTCGCAGCCGTAGTCGGCGCTGCGGCGGGCATTCTCGAAACCGAGGTTGGAATAGCAGCGGTCGAAGATATTGGCGGCGTCCTCGCAGACGATGGAAAGACTGGCGTAGGAGGGATAGAAGCTGAGAGTGTAGATGTCGGCCCCGTCAGTGGCATTGAGCGTCAGGTCGGTGCCTCCGGCGGCCATGCCGAGCGAATAGCCGTGATAGGATTCCTCGTTGTAGTAATAGACGCTGTCGAGGACGCCGAACGAGAGCGAGCGGTCGAAGCTGTCACCCTGGAGGGCCGAGGCGGGCACGACGCGCAGCTGCAGGTCGGCGCTCTGGTCGCCCTCGAACGGAGCGCCAATGACAAGCTGGAACGGCTGTCCGTCGTATTTATTGGGGCCCAGATGGTGCATACGAATAGGTTTCCAACCGTTGGCCGAGGTAACGACGTAGTAGGCGTCCTCGACGGGCTGTGTGTCGGGCCTTATACCCATGGTGCAGCTGGCGGTCTTGGTGAACGTGACGTCGCCCACGGCAAAGCGTGCGGTGAAGGTGAACGTAACGGGCTGGTAGACAGGCTCCAGGTCGAGCAGACTGTTGGCCCACCACGACGTGCCGCCCGGCGGGAGCGTGCCGCTGAGGTCGAGGCCGACGACGTAGGCATTGAAGGGATAGTCGCTCTTGGTGCTGGTGATGACCAGGCTCTCGAAGCCTTGGAAGGCCTGGCGCAGGCGGTCGCTCATGTTGTAGGTGAACAGTTGCAATGAGTCGTTGCCAAAGAGCAAGTTCCGTTCCATCCGGTCAGGACAGGACACGCTGAAGGGGTCCATGAAGACGGTCTCGCCCGCCGTGGCCCGTGTGGTGTATTCGGTCTGCGCAACTGACGAGGCGGGCGCCGTGAGCACGGTGCCGTCCTTCAGCGTGATGTTGACCGCGTTCTGTGCACTTGCGCCGAGCATGCCCAGCGCAAGGGATAAGGTGAGGATTAACTTTTTCATCTGACGCTGATTTTAAAGGATGTAACACCGTCGACGGTGATGATATACGTACCAGCCTGCAGGCCCGACACGTCCACACGACATTGTGTAGGCGACGACGGCCGCTGATGGCGCAGCAGGGCACCGCCGGCCGTATAGAGGCTGACGCGATGGCCGTCCATGGGGCCCGTGACGATGACCTCGTCCGAGCGGGTGTAGTCGATGTGCCAGCGGGGCGCATCGGCCGTAGGACTGGCGATGCCCTCCACGTCGACAGCACCGGCAAAGCGGACGTCGATGACGCGGTAGCGCGGCATCGTGGTGGTGAAGTTGCTGGCCTCGACGACCAGATCGGTGCCGGGGAACGACAGGCGGGGCGTGTCGCTCAGCGACAGTTCGATGCTGCTGCCGTCGATAAGACTGACAACGAGGGTCTGCCCCTCATCGACAACGGCCCTGCCGTTGATGCTCATCAACAGCAAGGCCATAGTTATCAGGATGTTCTTCATAAAAAAACGTTTTGGTTATTTGTAGATAATCAGGGCCGACTGCGGGTCGACGAGGACGTGGTCGCCACGGACTTGGCCGAGGCCCTGCTCGCTGATCTGCTGGTCGCAGCAGACGACGGTGTAGTCGCCCTCGGGGATGGTGACCATCTGGGCCTCGGTGGCTGCGTTGAGGATGACGATAATGTTCTTCCATGGGTCGCCACCGGCATTGTCCTTCAGACGGTAGGCCACGACGGCGTCGTCAGTGTCAAGGAACTCGAGGTGCTGACGCACGAGGTCGGCCTTGCCCAGACGGAAGGCAGGATGGTGCTGGCGCAGGGCGATGAGGTCGCGATAGTAGGCGAAGACCTGCGGATAGCGCTCCTTGTTCTGCCAGTCAATCTGGTTGATTGAGTCGGGCGACTCAAACGAGTTGTGCACGCCCTGCTTCGTGCGCAGCAGCTCCTCGCCGGCAAGCATGAAGGGCACGCCCTGCGAGGTCATGACGGCCGTCTGGGCCAGGAGGTCAAGACGGATGATGCCCCCCCCTACGACCCCCGAGGGGGCTTCATCAGTTTTCTGTGAAGGGTCTATAGTGTCCCCCACGGGGGACGACAGGGGGGCCTGAGGTGCACTTGCTTTAAGGCGGTCGACGAGGCACATATCGTCGTGACAGCTGACGTAGGCCATCATCTGCGTGGGCTCTATGGCGTAGGGGGCGTCGCTGTAGTTCACCTGCGAGTAATCGACCTGCGGGTGCTCAATCATACCGGCGATGCCGGCCTTGAGGCTCTCCTTGAGCTGGGCCTGCCCTGCGGGGTCGGCCAGCCAGCCGGGCTTGGTGTCGTCGCTGAAGGGCCCGCGGAGGGCATCGCGCATGTCATCGCTGAAGGCGGCGATGCGGGGCATCTGCGGGATGTTGGCCTTCATGCCGAGCAGGTCGTTGGGCAGGGCGCACGCTCCGGCGCTCCAGCCCTCGCCATAGACGAAGATGCGCGGGTCGATCTCGTCGAGGGCAGCGCGGATCTGGTTCATCGTCTCAATGTCGTGGACGCCCATGAGGTCGAAGCGGAAGCCGTCGACATGATACTCGTTGACCCAGTATTTGACGCTCTCAATCATGAACCGCCGCATCATGGGCCGCTCGGAGGCCGTCTCATTGCCGCAGCCAGAACCGTTGGAATATTGAACATTGACCATTGAACATTGACCATTATTGCCTGCGGAGTCCGAATGGTCAATGGTCAATGGTGAATGGTCTATGGTACGATAGTAATAGTCCTTATAGGTCCTTTGGAAGTTCGAGTG